>NZ_LR134383.1:992500-1292500 GCF_900637635.1 Legionella jordanis | reverse complement strand
ATGGATAAATATTTTGATTAAACTTGATGCTAACTGGACTGCACCGGCTAATGTAAAAGCCTTCACCACTTTGCGACAACCGGGATTTAGCCATGAACCCTATGCGGCCAATAACCTTGCACTGCATGTTGGTGACAATCCACACGATGTGAATCTAAACCGGACACGTCTTAAAGAGTGTTTTCGAATGAAGGAAGAACCCGTCTGGCTTGAACAAATACATAGCAATATTTGCGTAGTTGCCGAAGAAGACAGTAATCGAGTCGCGGATGCAATTATTAGTCGAAAGCCTTCCCAGCCTCTGGCCATTCTAACTGCTGATTGCTTGCCAATTCTAATGTCCAATCGGAAAGGGACTGAAGTTGCCGCCATTCATGCAGGTTGGCGAGGCTTAGCCAAAGGGATTATCGAAAATACCCTAAATAAACTTCTAAGTCCGCCAAAAGAAGTAATTGCCTGGGTAGGTCCTGCCATTTGCCAATCCTGCTTTGAAGTTGGAGAAGACGTCCTGGAAAGCTATCAAAGGCATTATCCATTTTGCAGCAACCAGTTTTATCCTAAAGGAGAAAAATGGCAGGCTAATTTACCCGGTTTAGCGGAGAAAATTCTCACAAATTTAGGAGTTTCAGCGGTTTTTCAGTCAAATGCTTGTACATTTGAGCAAAAAAAAGACTTTTTTTCCTATCGCCGAGAGCCACAAACGGGTAGAATGGCAACAGTTATTTGGTTCACTTGAAATAAACGGAATAAATATGACTAAAATAATACGTACCGCATTTGCAATCTTGCTTTTTAATTTTGGCTTGCCTAGCGCCAACGCCGATACCGTTCAACCCTTAGGCACTTGGGCTCCCATACTAAAAAATGCCATGCCTGCTATTGTTAATGTGGCCGTACAGGGCTATATCCCTAATCCTAACGCTGCTGAGGAAGAAGAAGACAACCAAAGCCGCCCTTCTGCACCTCCAGCCCAGGCAGAGAAACCCAAAAAATTTCAGAGCATAGGCTCAGGCGTTATTGTTGACCCTCAAAACGGTGTCATCATCACCAATGATCACGTCATTCGAAATGCATCCTTAATTACCATCACCTTGAATGATGGCCGCAGACTCAAGGCAAAACTGGTCGGTAGCGACAGTGAAACGGACTTGGCCGTTTTAAAAATTGACGCTAAAAATTTGAAAAGCCTTCCAATTGGTGATTCAGATAAAGTAGAGGTCGGCGATTTTGTGGTTGCAATAGGTAATCCTTTCGGCCTTAACAGTTTCGGTAACAGCCAAACGGCTACTTTTGGCATCATCAGCGCTACAAAGCGTAGTGATTTAAACATTGAAGGCGTAGAAAATTTCATTCAAACCGATGCGGCAATTAATCCAGGAAACTCAGGAGGCGCCCTGGTTAATACAAAAGGTGAATTAATCGGCATAAACACAGCCATCATTTCGCCTTATGGCGGCAACGTTGGCATTGGTTTTGCCATTCCCATCAACATGGCAAAAGACGTAGCTCAACAGTTGATTAAATACGGTTCTATTCACCGTGGCTTAATGGGAATATTCGTACAACATTTAACGCCTGAGCTGGCCCAGGCAATGGGTTACTCTGAAGACTTTCAAGGAGCGCTCATAGCTCAGGTCAATCAAGGTTCACCTGCTGAAAAAGCCGGTTTAAGACCTGGGGACATTATTACCCGGATTAATGACACTCCAATTAGTCAAGCTACTCAGGTAAAATCCACTATCGGTCTATTGCGGGTGGGAACTGAAGCAAAACTTACAATTCAACGAGAAGGTAAGGAAATGACCGTCAGTGCTGTCGTAACAGATGTTAAGAAGCACGAACAGCAATTACAAGCGAATAATCCTTTCCTCTATGGCTTAGCCCTTAAGAATTTTGAACAGGATTCGCCCATGCATGGCCATATCACCGGTGTACAGGTGACTGGTGCATTGGAAAGCAGCGCTGGATATCGAGCAGGTTTACGTCCAGGAGATATTATTATTTCCGCGAACAAACAGCCAACACCAAACGTCAATACACTACAACGCATTGGCTTGGAACAGAAAAAGCAACTTTTGGTTCAGGTTTTGCGAGGCCCTGGTGCTCTTTATTTATTGATTTTGTAATACCCAATCGAAATGCTCTGGATTTCGCGGAGAGCCGCGAAATCCGTTTCTCCCCATACTCTTTTCTATTTTCCAACTTTATAAAGCCCAATTCGTAGTTCTTCTAGTGGAATCAAATAAAATATTCCTAAAATTTATTTTATGAGTATTGACATCAAAGGCGTAAAGAGACAAAATCACGGCCTCTTGTGGCTATGTAGCTCAGCCGGTTAGAGCGCGGCACTCATAATGCTGAGGTCGGTGGTTCGAGTCCACCCATAGCCACCATACCCAACCCTTTTTTTCAAGCTTTAGCCAATTTCAAAAAATACTGAGTCTTTCCTAATGCTGAGGGCACTTCTACTTAACCAAAATGCACCCTAATACGAGTCCCATAATCTTCAAACTTCGGTAAACATAAACTTGTTTTGATTTTCATTTTCCATGGAAACTCATGGTAGTACCGTGAGACTTACAAACCGCCACATAAGAATAATCTTTTCTTTCACTGACAGAATGTTTTGCCTGAAAGCCAGAGCTTGACAGAAACTATGTTTAGGGCATCGAACATTTATGTAGGTCGGGCCACGACCCGACAATTCAACACTACTGCTTTCCAAAAATCATCTATTTGCATAGTTCAAAATATACTGGATGCTAATTGATGAAATTCTTTGAATTTCTTTATGAGGAGCATGAAGGCAGGACCGACTATACTTGCTACCTCATGCCGAGCGGAGGTTTTGCCCTACATTTGTTAGGTAAACCGGCATGCTTGTGAGCTGAAAGGCAACCTCCTTCAAGATTATTCTTATATGCTTTTATTTTAAAGAAGCACTACTTTAGTGAAACAGCAGCAGCACTTCCGTGGTCAAAGCCCTTATCCTCCTGGACTGGTCTATAGAATAACTCTCGAATATCATTATACAACTTGACTGTAGAAGCAGCTCTTGCGCCCCAACCAAAAAAATGGCTTCCCTTAGTCGCTTTGTCTTTGTTAAACAATATAAACTCAATATCGCAAACTACATCCGAATATTTTTTAGGTGAAATGGAGCCCTGGTCTAATACTTTAGCGACGATGTTTCTTATCTCGTATGCGCTGTGTGAGTAACTTTTATTACCTATCTTTACTCCTCCGCCCCGTAATTCGTAGTTGTGTGAATCCAAAAGATTTAAAATTTGTTTTAGGTTGGCTTCATATTTGCTCGAAACCAGTGCTCTAAGAGGCCCAAAATCAAAATTTTTCAATTGTCCTTTAGCCTCTAAAATAACATTTAGGGTATTTAAGTCTGTGCAATATTTCTCCAAGCCAGTGATGGCTTCAATGCCTCGCAACTCTTCTTTAGCATGGGTAAACAATATCTGCACGACCTCATCACCAATACCAAATTCTTCAAGAGCACTCCTGTAATTTTCTAAACGTAAGACACGAGGCTCCCTTTTTAAATCGTGCAGGATATAAGTGACAATATGCTCGATAGCGGACTCTCGGCTATCAAAGCGGAACATCAACGTATTGTCCCCATATTCTTTCCTCCTGATCCAGGTTTGCACGTTTTCCATAAAAAATGGGCTGCCATTCACGCTGTGATCCTCAAAAGCACGATGGTCTCTAGTACGATAGTAGTACTCGCTGACAATACCCGGCCCTGTAGTTAACATAGGAGTCAGTTTAAACAGATAATAATAATCAACCGTTTTAAATTGTTTTTTGTATTCAATTATTTTGTGGTCAACAGGAGTAGGTTTTGCAAAAATTTCCTCATAAGTTTTTTCATAATTTTCTATAAGGGTTCTACAGAACCCTTCCAAGGTTTCCTTAGCTTGTTCATTAGCCATAATGATATCGTTGTTGCAGGAACCTTCCTTGGTAAGGGAAGAATCATAGCCGTATTTTACTTTACCGATGTTAAGCCTTATTCCATATTTCGCTTCTATTTCCTGTAATTCTTTATCCACTCGAATATCAATATCCAGGTAGATACCAGGAATTGAACGCAATATCATGAGCCGCAGTATGTCCGCTGCAGCAGCATAACTTTGACGGGCTTTTTCATTAACATAGAAAGAATAGAGTTTTTTCTCTAAGTCATCCCCTTTTAATGGGAAAATTGATTGAATTTGGACAAGTTTAATTCCTCTATCATCACACCAGCGCTGCATCGAATCTGGAATAATTTCTCGGTCTGTCCAAAACAAATGAGCGGCATCTGGGTTACTGCGCTTGACAGAGGTCACATTATCTTCCAAAGGATTGACTGTATAAGCCCCTTTTTCTTCATTGAGAAGGGTAGTTTCCCTTACCCCCAAAGCCGGCCATTCACTCCCCAGCCAAATCGTATGAAAAATGTGTGGAATATTATCAGCACCTGCTTTTAGTAAATGAGGAGCTAATTCTTTAAGAAGCTCGAGCCTTGAACCTTCATTCTGCTCTTGAAAAGAGCGTAAATTGTAAGGATCTCTACCAATACCATCTGAGCTTTCGCCAAAAGTGCTTTCTTTTTTAATCTTTAATGTTTCGTCTTGCTTAAGATGTGCCCTGTTAAATTCATCAAGGTTTTTTTCAGTCAGCTGTTTGATTTCCTGGAAGTGTTTTTCAAAATTTTCAAGACGCTCTTCCTGGAGCTGGAGCAATTTCAGTTTTTCTGCTTCTTGATTGCCTGTCAATTGCTCTTTTTTAAATTCAATTCTACCTCTTAATTCTTGAATGGCATCGTCCATTGCTGCCAGGCTTTGGGAAACCAGATAATAACTTCTTGACCCCCGAATGGGATTGAGCATTACAGTCTTAAGATTTTCAATATAATGCCAAAAATATTCATCAAATCTCTTTATTTTTTCTCTATCATAATCTACTGCATATTTTATGGCAGATAGCATGGTTTCGACTTGACTTAAAAGATAATAAAGCTCAATTGCCTGATTGTTGTCTTCATTGCTCTCAAACTTACCAGCCGCTTTTGCATAGGCACGAAGAAGTTTTCGTAATTTATTCATAGCATACATTTTTTGGTAGGAAACAGTACTTATTATATCATAATTGTTCACTTTTGTTTCAACTTACCCGTTGCATTTACTCCCTGATGTGCCCTTACTCCTTAGCATTCAATACACAGCTCACCTCTCCTCCTTTTAAAAATGAAACCTCCCCTAAGATTTAATTAATGTTTATGCAGGTATTGATTCACTGGAGAGAGGCTATAGAGGTGAAGTCTTGGCAGTAAGATTATAAATTTAAACCAATTTAGTTAATAAAAGTAAAAATTGAAAAAAACTCTTAAGTTCGCGCGATGAAAACTCATTAATAACACTCTAAATTCTTGAAAACTCTATTGCTGGCCTTCAAATTTCGTTATGATGTTTGTTATCCATTATTTTATGGTTGTTTGATGCGAAAGTTAGCATTTTGCCTAATCATTTATTTACATTTAGCAATAGCTTGTGCCGCGGAAGTCACAATAAAGACGATTACCAGCGAAGGTAAACCTGTTTACATGCTTCATGTCGGCGATTTCGCACACCAAAATAATGCGCTACAGCTCAAATTCAAATTATCTTCAAAAATCAAACAGCCTATTGTTATTGAACAATCCAGCAACAAAAATGGCTATTCTGTCCGCATTGGACCAATTGAAGATTACAATTTAGCCAAGAATCTGCAGGATCAAATCAAGACCGAAACCACTTCCAAGAACACAACTCTACCTTCCTTGAATAAAGCACAGGCTAATCCTGTAATGGTAGAAGCCAAACCTTTGCCGTCAGAAACGGCAAGCATTGCTCAAGCGGAAAATATCGAGTCCACAACAGGCACAAAGAAATTATGGAATTTACGGGGCGCAGACATTCGTGCCGTCATTGCTGAAGTGTCGCGCGTCACTGGGAAAAACTTCATTGTCGACCCCAGGGTTCAGGGCAAAATATCTATAGTTTCAAGTACGGCAATTTCGGATAAGGCTCTGTATCAAGTCTTTTTATCGATGTTACAGATTTCTGGCTATGCGGCCATTCCTAGCGGCGACGTCATAAAAATTGTACCGAATATTGATGCCAAAACGCAGTCCCCTGACTTACTCAGCCAATTGAGGAATCCCCCTCAAGGCGATGAAATGATGGTGGCAGTGGTACCAGTCCATTATGTGCCTTCTGAACAGCTGGTGCCTGTATTGCGCCCATTAATGCCGCAGTGGAGTAGTGTTTCCGCTTATGCCCCATCCAACATGCTGATTTTATCCGGCAGGGCCAATAACATTAAGCAAATGGTCCACATCATTCGCCAGGTAGACAGTTCAACAGCAAATGGGATTGACATGGTGTCTTTAAAGCACGCCTTGGCCATGGACGTCGCAAACACATTGAAAGATCTGGTGAAATCACAACCGGGTTTGGGTGCCCATGCGCAAACCATGATCGCTGCCGATGATCGCAGCAATGCCCTTTTAATAAGCGGCAGTAAAACTGATCGCATTCGACTAAGGCTGTTAATTGCAAAACTGGATAGACAAAGTCCATACGGCATTAATAGCAACACGCAAGTGGTTTATCTTAATTATTTAAGAGCAGAAGATCTGGTGCCTATCCTGGCAGGGATAGCGCAGGCCAATTTCAGCGGCAATGTCGGCACCACCATCGGCACCATCACCAGACCAGCTTTGGACAGTACCAATCCAGCCTCCAATTTAGTGAGCAACTCGTCCAGTGGCAATCAAGGCCCAACAACCATTAACATCACGCCGCCAACTAATCCTGCAGCCACCCCTAATACCACGGGAGCAGCAACGCAAACTGAGGGCACAACCAAACCCACGGTGCAGATTATTGGTGAGCCAAACACCAATTCTATAATCATCAATGCTCCAGTGGCGCTAATTCGCATATTAAAATCGGTGATCAGCCAATTGGATATAAAACCGGCACAAATACTGATTGAGGCTTTGGTTGCTGAAATTAACGAAAGCGATTTGAACAGCTTAGGAATTGAGTGGGGTTCTGATCAGCAAACCGGAAGGCCTATAGATTTTAGGCCAGGCTTTGCCATCATTAACTCTGAAACCAGGCTAGATGATTTTCAGGCGCAAATTTATGCTCTCGCACGCGATCATAGAGCGAATATTCTCTCCACTCCTTCCGTGCTGGTTTTGGACAATCGTCAAGCAAAAATTCTAGTGGGTAAGCAGGTGTCAGTAGCTTCTACCAGTTATCCTAATAATGCAGGCGGAACCACCACAGCCAGTCCTTTTACCACGTTTGACCGAGTTAATGTGGCACTCCATTTGTATGTAAGGCCACAAATTACCCGCGGCAATGGCATCCAGCTGCAAATTGACCAGGGGAATGACACCATTGATCCATCAACCAATTTGAATACGGATAACCCTGTATTTCAGATTTCAAGCATTGTCACCTCCGTACATGTGGAAAGTGGTGATGTGGTCGTACTTGGGGGACTCGTACAAGACAGCCTGGCAAACGATGACATTCGCGTTCCTATTGTAGGCGATTTACCAGGAGTAGGCCGTCTTTTTCAACACAACATACAAAACCGTGAGAAGCGTGTGCTGATGGTCTTCATACGACCTTGTATATTAAGAACGCGAAGCGATGCCCTTTACGTAAGTGGGGGCAAATACACAGACGTTCGCCAGCAACAGCTGGAATTGTTGCGCGGCCAACCTTACAATTCGGACAATAATGAAGTCATTCTTCCTTCACAAAATCAAGCTGCTTTGCCAAGGCCCTTTAGTCAGAGTGCTCAACAAACTGTTATACTTAAGCAACAAGTACAACCCCGTATTATGATGACCAAATAATCCATGGAAACCACCGAACGAGTAAAACGCCTTCCTTACAGTTTCGCCAAGACACAAGGTGTGATTGCAAATACTCAAGAGGACGGCCGCGCTCTCATTTATCATTTACCGAATCCATCCCTTCACACTTTGTCGGAAGTTAAACGTCTACTTCAGTGCGACTTATCTCTTAAAGAGGTCAATGAGTCTGAGTTTCAACAGCACTTAGCGCAAGTCTACCAATCTCAATCCTCTGTCTTGGACGCTGCTGAGGTGATGGAAGAAGATATGGATTTGTCACTGTTAGCAGACCAACTCCCTGTCAGTGAAGATTTGCTCGACACGCAAGACGATGCCCCTATCATTCGTTTACTCAATGCTCTGTTTACTCAGGCTATAAAACAAAAGGCGTCGGACATTCACATTGAGACTTATGAAAATCGAGTCCTGGTTCGCAACCGTATTGATGGTGTCCTTAATGAAGTGCTTGAAATTCAACGAGCTATTGCCCCTTTGGTAATTTCACGTGTTAAAGTGATGGCAAAATTGGATATTGCTGAAAAACGGATACCACAGGATGGTCGAATTGCTCTTCGTATCGGCGGACATAATATCGACGTGCGTGTTTCAACCTTGCCGTCTAACCATGGTGAACGAATCGTTCTTAGGATTTTAGATAAGCAAGCGGCGCAACTCGATTTAAGTTTGCTGGGGATGCCTAAAGAGACTTTAAAGGCGATGCGCAGTCTCATCGCTGAACCTCATGGCATCATTTTGGTGACAGGACCCACAGGTTCGGGTAAAACGACTTCGCTTTATGGAATGCTGACGGAACTCAATCAGGTAAGCCGTAATATATTAACCATTGAGGATCCAATCGAATATGATTTGCCTGGTATTGGCCAAACACAAGTAAATACTAAGGTGCAGATGACTTTTGCCAAAGGTCTCAGGGCCATTTTACGGCAAGATCCCGATGTGGTGATGATTGGTGAGATTCGTGATCTGGAAACGGCCGAAATTGCTGTTCAAGCCAGTTTAACAGGCCACTTGGTACTTTCCACTCTTCACACCAACAGCGCATTAGGGGCCATCACAAGACTGCATGACATGGGTGTAGAATCTTTTCTTTTGGCCTCAAGCTTGGTTGGTTTGATTGCTCAAAGGCTTGTCAGGAAGTTGTGTCCGCATTGCAAAACCCCACATCAGCTGCGTGAAGATGAAAGGGAGTTGATGAGGCTCAAACCAGATACAGATATTTCAAAAGTATGTGAGCCTAAAGGTTGTGAGCAGTGCAATCATTCAGGCTATCGTGGACGCACTGGTATTTATGAGTTAATCACCATGGATGAAACCTTACGCGGCATGATTCACCGAAATGAAAGTTTACAAACGATTGATAATTACCTAAGACCCAAGACAGCAACTATTCGCGAAGACGGTTTTAAACGAGTATTGGCAGGAGATACATCCCTTGCTGAAATTTTAAGGGTAACAAGTCAGCATTAATTTCTTTTTATCAAGAGACTTGCAAAGCTCACTGTGGATAATACAATGTGATTTATTGATTCTCGGTATTCATCTGCTGAATACTTATTGTTTTCAAGCAAATGGATTTCACACTGGCCAATTTTTAAGGAATAACAGAATGCGATATACTTTTTTCAGTTGTATCCTAATACTCTGTTTACTGAGCCCAGAGGTCAAATCTCGATCACTATCCGAAAAAATTGATGCCTTAATTGACCAAAAACTACCCTCTTCTACCGTCGGTATTTTAATTCAAGACGCAATAACCGGCGAAACCATCTACAGTAAAAACCCACAAACCATGTTCGCACCTGCAAGTGGCGTTAAATTATTTACCGCGACCGCCGCTTTATACCAACTTAAACCCGATTATCGTTTTTCCACCAGTCTTTTTCAAAAGGGAGGCAATTTTTATATACAATTTACGGGCTCTCCATCTTTTACCTCAGAGAAGCTCAAAACACTCTTGCTTCAATTGAAGAAAAATAATATCCACGCCATTAAAGGCAATATCGTAGTTGACAGCTCACGTTTCAAAGCCCCCTACCACGCCCCTGGAGAGTCCTATGATGATCTCGGCTGGTACTATGCCGCTCCCGATACTGCGGTCATCATTAATGAAAATGCAATTGCCTATGATTTTATTAGCTCTGAAACATTAGGGGGACCGGTTACTATCAAGGAAAAAAGTCCATCTAATGGCATAAAAATTATTAACGAACTCGTCACAGTCAGCAAAGAGGAAGCCAAAAACCACTGCAATTTGAACATTGAAGTTAACAAAAATAATACTCTTAAACTGTTTGGTTGCTATGCTCAACAAAATGGGGCTAAAGAAATGAAATTAGCAGTACCCAATCCTCCTTTGTTGGTCAAACAGGAAATTCGAAACATCTTGAAGGAGAATCAAATTGCCTTCAACGGCCATATTGTGAAGGGAGAAATACCCCCAGATGCCAAATTACTGGCTAAAGACGACTCGGAGAACTTATCTAAATTAGTAAGCCATATGTTGCAGGAGTCTGATAATGTGTACGCCAATAGCCTGACCAAAGAGCTGGCATATTCTTTAACGAAAGATGGCAGCTACAAACAGGGAGTTTTTGCAATAAAAACTATTTTATCCCAGCATAGTTCGCTCGATATGAAGCAAATCCAATTAGCGGATGGGGTTGGTACTCGCTACAATCTTGCCACTCCCAAGCAAATGGTCACTTTGTTAAGCGACATCTATAAAGACAAGAATATCCAACCAATTTTAATGCGTGCCCTAGCGCAAGCAGGGGTTTCAGGTACATTAAGGGACCGAATGCAAAAGACTAGCCTTGAAAAAAACGTGTTTGCTAAAACCGGTAGCATGCATGACATTTCTTCCCTATCAGGTTATATGATCCGTCAAAACGGGAGTCCTGTTATTTTCTCGATAATGATCAATGGCATTAACAAACCACTATATGTTGCAAAAGCTCTGGAAGAGAAAATCCTCCTGGCCGTAAATGAGGAACAGCAAGATAAAAGTAGCCAATGAACTGACATGAATCGCCTTTAAAATCTCTAATGGATTACAGTTAATGATGATAACTATTGCTTCTGATGTTCAGGACGCACGTCAACGTCTTCGCGACTTTGTTGATTCTAAAGGCGTAGGCGTAATAATTTTTTCACAAATTCAGCAGAATAAGGAAGAAGAAGCGATTACTTTGTTTCAAGAAATCGTGAGGGATCGACGGGAACCTACAGTACTAAATTTAAATTTAAGTTGGCTTAGCAATGAATTTTTGCGGCGTATTTTCAATGAAATTGAAGGGAATGAATGTTTTATAACCCTGGATTTAGACCTTCAAACTGAATCTGCTTCAAGCGATAGTTTTTTGATAGTTTCTGAAGCGCTTAATCGCAAGGCTTGTGCCCTCAAGACACTGAAATTATCCGCTTTATACGGCAGTTGTATTCCGCTTCTCGCGCAAAGCCTAAAAGTTAATCATAGTTTATATGAGTTGCATATTTTTTTTACACTTCTAAAGGAATGCAGGAGCTTAAAGCTGCTTGATGAAGTATTTGAGGCATTAATTTTACCGCTTGAAGGCAATAAAAAAAGGCATCTAAAGACTCTGCATATAAGTGGTTTACCCTTCATACCCTGGACGGATAAAAATACTCAGCAGCTTCTAACTCAGGTATTACAAGAAGTTTCCCTCGAAAAATTTTCGTTTGCTATGAACATGGGTAACTTTTGCGAGCCTGTAGACTTGATTACGTCTTTAAGGGAGTTTCCCGGAGAAGTAACACTCTCCATCACTATGCTTTCTGCACCTAATCCTCATCAGCGAGAAACCTTCGAATTAATAGCAAGCATCTCAGAAAAGCTTGATAATCTTGATTTAAAAATTTGCTTCCCTCGAAAGGCAGGGAATTCCAATAACGATCAAAATGACAATTATCGAAAAAACTTGTTACAGCTGTTAATTCATTTTCTCAAAGCCTGCGATCCAAAAAGCAGCTTTAATTTCAAGCTGGATCAAAAATTGATATTTGACGAGAATGAAAATAATCGTGCAGAAATTGCAGAACTAAAGCATTTACTCTCCCAAACAGCAATTAAATTCAATTCCAGTTTCTTAAGTTACCGCCCTTCTTCACTTCAAAACAGCCAAGCCACTTTTTTTAACATTTTGGCCAAAGCAAAAAAAATTCACTTGGAAAGGGAACTTTATGGCCAGAATTCAGTGTACCAACCTGGTACATAAGAGAGTGGCAAAGAGAAAAACGCGACAAGATTGGTGATTTTTTGTCTTTAAGAATTTTTAAGTCAAGCCACAACTCATATGGGTGACCAAGCGCACCTAGGCAGATATATGGATTAATCATTTATTCTCCGCTTTGCCTATGCAATCGCGTTTGCCAGTTTCAACGAACCTAATCTAGTCCATAGAAATTAGGCTCGAAGCTAGATACAATGGCCATTTTTCAGGGAGGACACTTGATACTCAGCATTTCCTCTGACATTCAGGAGGCATCTAAGTCCATCAACGAACTCATTGGACAAAAAAGCCTTACCCGAATAGACATTTTAAATATTGCCGAAGTCAAAGAAAAAGAGGCCATGCTGCTCTTTAGAGAGGCTGCAAGACTTTGCCATAAACCTATAGCACTTAACATTAGCCTGGGTACAGTTAGAAATGAGTTGATAAAGCTTATCCTTACTGAAGTTGAAAGGAACAGCTATTTCACGATACTAGAGTTAACCCTTGGCTCGAATGAGCTTTCAAACAATGCGTTTGCAGTTATTTCCGAAGCATTAATTCAAAATAACTCTAATTTTAAAGTGTTAAAATTAGAGCTTGCCGACAGCAGCTGTATTCCTGTGTTAGCTCAATTCTTAAAACAACCGCATACTATTGATGAGTTGTACATTTCCTATGGCTATTTTCGGGGAGTTGAAACCTGGGATAATTTAAAAGAGGTATTTCAAGCATTAATGCTAGCCCCTCGTTCTTTGCGTGCATTTCATTTTGGAAACTTGGTTTTTTCCCCGGAGAAGGACAAGGACGTTCAGCAAAAGATGGTTGAGGTTTTGCAAGAAAGCTTTCTTGAGAGCTTTTCACTATCTCAGTACCTATCATGGCATGACTTGCCAGTTACCTTTCTGAATGGGCTCGACAAATTCCCTGGCGAATCGACACTCCGCTTTAGCTTTAGGGGTGTCAACCACCAACATACGTTTGGAAAATTGGCAAAAATTTTGCCTTTAGGGCTTACCTGCCTTGAAATTAAGATTTTAACCAAGGAGCTCGAACTCTCAGATAACGATCAAAGGCAACTTCTTAAAAATATCATTTACTTCATCAAATCCTGCAATCCATCCTGTTGTTTCCATTTTAAGTTGCAACCGAATCTGGTGCTAACGCTTAATGATGAGAATTCAAGCTGCATTTCCGAAATTAAACGTTTGTTATCGAAAACCGGGATCTCTTTCACCTCCAGTTTTTTAAATCACCAACCACTTCAAAACAGACAACTCATGTTTTTTAGTATTTTAGCCAAGGCAAGAAGGATGCACATTAAGCAGTTTGAGACCCAGGATCGGCATGAAAATCGGTTGCAATTCTGACTACAGGGTTAAGGTCATTACTCTGCGGGATGTATTAAGATGTCATCGCCGTCAAAATTCTTCGTTTTCCCCTAAAACAGGCCCGTCCATGCATGCACAGGATGTTATCCAAAATCAGGACATCCCCTTTTTTCCAGGAATGGGCTACGGAATGCTGTTTTAGAACATCAAGGATATGGTATAAATCTTCCCGTGGGATCTTATCTCCATTTGCAAACGAAATTTCATGCAATCGGGTTTGGCGGCGAAAATAGACTAAGCTTGCAGCCATAAAATTAATTAAGCCCAATAATTCCGGATTGAAATCAAATAGGTGAGCTTGGTTAAACCAAACTGTTTCTTGGGTATCTGGGTGCTTCATAACAGCCGGTCTTGTGTGCTTCAGTTCAATCCAATCGTCAGGCAACCACCGCCAGTCTATCTCATTGTCTTGACAAAACTGTTCAACATGAGCTTTTTGCTTGGTTTCAAACACATCCATCCACGACTTATGAGAATATGCAAATGAGTTAATCAGTTTCATCATTGCATTTTCTTTATAATAGTGGGAAATATAGGTTAATCTTTTTTCCTGAAAGCGTTGTACAAGCTCAGTATTTAGCGCTTTATAAATTGTTCTGGCATCAGCAATGATGGTTTCCCCATGAAATTCTGGCTCTATCTCGCAAAAGAAATAAATGTGTTTGGGATAAATACTCAAATAGGAGAGCTCTTGATGCAGGGGAATATAAAAATGCGGTGGCGCTTCGGTGGAAGTATAAATCCCTTCCGTTACTTTATTTCTGGGACTATCTCCACCTACATAATTCACAAAATTGCCTAGGTTCAGTGCTTTAATAAAATTGGAAAAATCATAAACAGCATGAATTGGAAAGTTCCGAAATAATATTGCGCCATATTGCAATAACTGCTGCCTCAGATTCACGGTGGAATCTAATTGCAGTGCTTCTATATCAGCAAGCTCAAACTTACGATTTCTATCGTAAGATATCACATAAGGAAATCCTGGCTTAATGCTAAAACCTTCCATCTAAAACAGCCTCCATCATGCGCTTTATCATTTCCAACAATTAGGAATGCGACATCCATGCCAAAAATTAAGCTGTTTGATTAATTCATTGCATTAGCGAATGAATCAGGTACCTTTCCTCAGATTCACATGATGGGTAAACCCATGTGAAAATACTGAAATTGAAATTTATTTATGTTTTCCCTTCGTAGGCTTGTCTTCGTGGAAAGGTTCATTCTTAGCCACCATTCTTTTAGGAAATGGTTTAATGGTTGGTTTTTTCCTCACTGGTTTGTCCTGAGTCGCTGCAATCTTTTCTTTTTGAGGTTTAACTTTCGTTTTGCCTCCCTCAAGCTCATTTTCCAGGTGATCGGCCAATTCCCTTAGGATTTTAATCATGCGTTTTTTTTGAGCATTGTCAGAAATATTCCAATCGTCTTTATTGGCTCGCTGATGGGCAAGTTTAAACTTCATTCCTGCCAATTCGGTGGAATAATCATTAGCATTTAATTTTTCAACAACTTGGTGAGCCAGGATATACCAGTGATATTTGGTTCCTACTGGAACTCCAGAGCCTTCCGGTGCTTTCCCTTTTCTTCTTTTAGTGACGGAATAATGAATTTCCCATTTGTCGGGAGTAATTTTCGTTTCCTTCCATTCACCTGAATCATAAATCCAGTGATGGCTTCGCCCCACTTTCATTCCGGTGTAAATTTTTCCTTCAAACTCCTTAAACTTATTATAGGATTCTGCTATATTCTTTCCTTTAGAATCGGACTCTATGCGATTTTTAGCCATTTCAACACCTCAAATCCTTTGTATGCTTACCTTTAAGTTTAGCAAATTGCCTCCCTGCTCTTTTCACATCTTGCTAGCCAGGCATAACCTTTAAAGTATTTTCGTTGTCGCAAACTTCAAAAAAGGGCAATTTTTTTAGAGCGGAGCTTGCTTCAGGATCATCTATAAGTTTGGCAATGGAACGGCCAGTTCGTTCTAAAGAAGCATCCCAGAACTCCACAAATCGCATAAATTGTGCTTCAAGGTCTATTGAATGGTCGATCATCGCGGTTGAATGATGAACAATAATTTTGGCCAAATCAGGGTTGTTAATTTCAAATCCAAGGCGAGTGTGAAGAATATTAATACAAATTTCGGTGGATTCTAACGCTAGATTGATGAGGAAGTCGGGTTGTTTGGATAAATGTTCAGTGAGTTTAGTTATAAAATTCTTTTCTAACCGAAAATGCAAAATTATTTCCGCCTGCTTTCGCCTATCGAGATGCGAAAATTGAAGGCCTGCACATTCGGATAGCCAAGATATAAAGTCCAGTGATTCGGGCACTGATTTGGCATAATGAAAGTAGGGATAGCCTTTTTTCCTTCTAAAATGGTCCTCCTCCCAATGAATTCTATAGCCATTTGCCTTAGCTAAAGCTTCCATTCTTAATTTAACTAAATAGCCATCAACATAGTTTTCTACGACAGGAAAAGCTCGTTTCAGAGCCATAATAAGCTCTCTTAACGTAAGAGAACGTCCATTTTTATAATTTTCCAATGCATTTTTAAGATGCTGAACTTCTCGATTAATGTACGTTCCGGTGTTTCTTGTTTGAAGTTCAAACATATAGCATAGAGAGTCCTCAAAAGCCGCTAATGGATCCTTCATACCGGTTTCCCTTAATCATTCCTATTTTTTAAGCCTAGACTAAAAAATTAATTGATGCCAAATTTTTAAGCATAAGGATTAAAAATTGCAAATTTGATTTGTTCTCGAAAGGAAGCGATTTTTTGGAAAGGAGCTTTGTCAGGAACTTGACTAACTGCTGATTACTGAGAGAAAAATTGCTGTCATTTATAAATTAAAGTTGGCATTTCAGGGGAGGCTTTAAAAATCCTTCCTTGAAAGCCAACGTTGTAGGTAAGATTACTGAGCTCCTGAGCTGCCTGAGGCCCCAGAGGTATCCGTATTAGAATTAGGATCCATATTTGAATTATTCATATCGGTACTGCCTGTTCCGGGATTGGCAGTCGTGTCTGGAACGGTAGTGTTCGTGCCTATACCTGAATCAGTCGCACCAGAATTCGTATTGGTATTAGTGCCGCTGTCTGTATTGGTGGAGTTCATATTACCATCACTTGAGGGAGCAGTATCGGTTGGAACACCAGTAGCACCACTGCTATCTTGAGTACTGCTGCCCTGATCGACAGAGGTTGATCCCGTGGCTGTGCCTAAATCGTCATCCTCCTCATCTCCAGTATCTGATATCAAATTGCTATCAGAATCGGAGTTCATTGTGCTGCTGTCGTTATCGGTGGAAGTTGAACCCGTTGCCGTAGCAGCACCTAGTCCAGAGTCATTTGTAGTTGATTGGCTTTGATCAGAGGAAGAACTGCTCGCATTAAAGCCTGGTCCAGCAAACAAGGATAAACCTAATGTAGCCAGAAATATGGAAATCATTTTTTTCATAGAGCTCTCCTTTGCTGAAACATTGCGATTTAATTTATCCATTGATTAGAGTATAGATGACTAATTTCTTTTCGGAGTAAAATTCTCTTCTTGCCTATAAATAAAAAAACCAAGGTCATGTGACCTTGGTTTTTAAATTTCTTTAAACCGTTATTAGCGGCGCTCTTGATGAGTTTGGGCTATTCCATAATATTTGTTTATATTTGCTCCCCAAGTCGGATTAGACATATCCGGCCAATGATTTTTATCGAAGCCTGGAGAGTTTCTAAGTGTTTCTTTATCAACTGAAATTACAAAACATCCTTTGTTTTCATCGTATTTGAAAATACTCCATGGCATGGCAAATAACTTATCACCCATTCCCATGAAACCGCCAAAAGATAACACAACGTAAGACACTTTCCCTTCGAATTTATCTAGCATAAGTGCCTCAATCTTTCCGAGATTCTCACCTTGTTGGTTCTTTACCTCGACTCCGATAACTTGATCGGCATTTACAATTTGACTGGCCATATTTGCTCTCCTTAGTCTTAGCTATTAGCCTAGGAACCCATTATAAAAACCTGACTCATACCGCCATCAGGCCAAAGTATTTTAAATTATATATCTTTATTAAATTTGGGTAGGAATACCTACAGAAATAAGCGACTGGGTGCCCTACCCAATACATCGCAAATCATGATGATTGTTAAACTGATAATAAAAATACAGGCCTTAAATCCAAATCCATTTAGAGCTAGAATTCCTTTTAAAATATAAGGCCTTATCTTTAAGAGTAGACCCAGAAAACCAATTTGGCAAATTGTTCTGCTAAGTGTGTAAAATCAATAAGCATTAACCTTTTCTTCGCCAGCTGGTTCCATTTGGCTTATCTTCGAGCTCAATCCCTTCCTCTGTTAATAGCTTGCGAATTTCATCCGCTTTAGCCCAATTTCGCTCAGAACGTGCTTGCAAACGCTCCTGAATCAATTGCTCAATTCTTTCCTTGTCCTGATCAGCTAATCCAGCTTGCAAAAATTCCTCGGGAGAACTTTGCAAAAGACCCAGTAGAGACGCCAAATATTTTAAGGTATAAGCCAATACAGGAGAGTTATTTTTATTCAATTCATGACTTAATTGAAATAAAACCGAAAGCGCTTTGGGAGTATTGAAATCATCATTCATGGCATCATTGAATTGCTGAAGCCATTGCTCATCCATTTCAGTTGTTGAGTCCTCTATTCCTTTTAAGGATTGATAAAGTCGAGTTAAGGCTTTGCCAGCATTTGATAAATTGTCTTCCGAATAATTCAATGCACTACGATAATGGCTGCTTAACAGAAAATAACGAACGACCTCAGGGTGGTATTTTTTTAATACGTCTTCAATAGTGAAAAAATTCCCTAAGGATTTGGCCATTTTCTCATTGTTGACCTGCAGCATTCCCACATGAATCCAGTAGTTAGCAAAAGATTTACCAGTAGCGGCTTCGCTTTGAGCAATCTCGTTCTCATGATGAGGGAATTGCAAATCCATACCACCACCATGAATGTCGAATTGTTCACCAAGTTCTTCCATTGCCATAGCTGAACATTCTATATGCCAACCTGGCCGTCCTTCTCCCCAAACAGAAGGCCAGCTGGGTTCACCGGGTTTAGCCTTTTTCCACAACACAAAGTCAAGAGGGGAGCGCTTTTCTCTGACCACCTCAACACGCGCTCCAGCCATTAAGCCATCTAAATCTTTGTGGGATAACTTCCCATAATCCTGAAAGGACTTAACTTCGTAACAAACGTCACCGTTTTCGCTGATGTAAGCAAAACCAGCGTCAATCAATCTCTGAATTAACTTAATGATTGAAGGAATATGTGAGGTCGCCCGAGGCTCAATGTCGGGCGGCAGAATGTTCAAAGCCTTCGCATCCTCATGCATTGCTTTTATGTAGTGGGTGGTTAACTCCTCGATGGAGATACCCCGCTCATTGGCCCGATTGATTATTTTATCATCAATGTCAGTGATATTCCGGACATAAGTCACCTTATAGCCTTGGGCGCGCATATAACGGGTCATTACGTCAAAACAGACCATAGAACGTGCATGGCCTAAATGGCAGCGATCATAAACGGTAATCCCGCAAACATAAATGCCAATTTTGCCGGGTACAATGGGTTTGAATATTTCTTGTTTTCTGGTTAGAGAATTATAGAGATTTAACATAGGTGGCCTCTTAACTGATTTTTCCCCAGCTGTCTTTAAGATCAACTACTCGATGAAAAGCAGTAACTTGACCATTTTCAATTTGATTCACACAGTAATATCCCAACCGCTCGAATTGAAATACCTCATTAAGAGGCTGTGTACCTAGGGAAGGCTCACAAAAACCTTGTTTAATCTCCAGGGAATCTTTATTCAAAAATTGCAGAAAATCTTCCTCACGCGCAGGATTTGCATCCGTAAACAAGCGATCGTATTGCAAAACAGTGATGGGAAGTGCATGTTTGGCAGAAAGCCAGTGGATGACGCCTTTGACTTTGCGGTCACTTGGGTTCTTTCCAAGCGTTTCCGGATCATAAGTACAACGTAGTTCAACCACTTCACCCTGCTCATTGCGAATAACATCCGAGCAACGTATCACATAGGCATGTCTTAGACGCACTTCCCGTCCGGGAGCCAGGCGGAAGTAATCTTTAGGGGGATTTTCCATAAAATCACTTCTTTCAATATAAATTTCCCTGGCGAAAGGTAAAATCCTGCTTTCTGAATCGGGATCGTTAGGAAGGTATTTAGCTTCTAAATGTTCCATTTGATCATCGGGGTAGTTTTCTATGATTACCCGAATGGGATCCATCACCGCCAAAGCTCTTTTTGCAGTTTGATTTAGCTCGCCTCTAATGCACTCTTCGAGAATCGACATATCGATGACGGAGTCACTGCGTGAAATCCCGATGATCTCACAGAATCGACGAATGGCGGCCGGCGGGTAACCGCGCTTTCTCATGCCGCGAATGGTAGGAAGCCTGGGATCATCCCAGCCACTAACAATTTTTTTCTCCACCAAATCGCGTAATTTTCTTTTGGAAGTCACAGTGTGTGACAAATTAAGTCTGGCAAATTCAGTTTGTACGGGTCTTGCGGGTACAGGGCAATTTTCAATAAACCAATCGTATAAAGGCCTGTGATCCTGAAATTCCAAAGTACACAATGAATGGGTGATCTTTTCCAAAGCATCGGATATTGGGTGAGCATAATCATACATGGGATAAATACACCACTCATCGCCCGTTCTTTGATGTTTCGCATGTCGAATGCGATAAAGCACCGGATCCCGCATATTCACATTCCCGGATTGCATATCTATTTTAGCGCGCAACACATGACTTCCGTCCGGAAATTCACCAGCCTTCATGCGCTGAAACAAATCAAGATTTTCCTCGATGCTGCGATTACGGTATGGGCTTTCACGACCAGGCTCCAGCAAAGTGCCGCGATGGGCGCGGATTTCTTCCATGCTTAAACTGTCCACGTAAGCTTTGCCTTCTTTAATTAAATGAATTGCATAGTCATAAAGCTCATGATAATAGTCAGAGGAATGCGTCAAAGCATACCACTCAAACCCAAGCCAACGCACATCATCAATAATTGCGTCAACGAATTCTTGTTCCTCTTTGATTGGATTAGTGTCATCAAAACGCAAGAAGCAACGGCCTTTGAATTCCTCAGCCAAGCCGAAATTCAGGCAAATGGATTTCGCATGGCCGATGTGCAAATAGCCATTGGGCTCAGGTGGAAAACGGGTAATGACTTCTTTATGTTTACCGCTGGCTAATTCCTCAGCAATCATTTGTCGAATAAAATGTGCTCTTTTTTCACTGCTTTCACTCATAATTTCACTCGTTTTTATCCATTTCTTGACGCATTGCCTGAATCAGGGAAGCGCCTGCTGCAATTACATTATGTCCGGTATTATAGGCTTCATAAATTTGCTTAATCAGCGCAGCTCCAACAATCACCCCATCTGCAAACTTCGCAACCTCAGCTGCGGTGACTGCTGTTTTAATACCAAATCCGACCATCAATGGTAAATCAGTCTGAGATTTTCTCTGTTGATAATGAAGTTTAACGTTCTCCAGATCAAAATCATCAGAGCCGGTGACTCCTTTCAGTGAAACATAATAAAGATATCCTCGTCCAAAATGATTGATTAAAGCCATTCTTCGTTCTGATGTCGTGGGAGAACACAGATAAATGGAGTGCAACTGACTGGCTTGCCATATTGCTGCTAAGAACTCACTCTCTTCTGGGGGTAAATCCACAATGATTGTGCCATCAATCCCAGCCGATTTCGCTCTCTTGGCGAAACGTTCGTAGCCATATTGTTCGATTGGATTTAAGTACCCCATCAATACGATGGGCGTTTGCAAATCAGTTTTGCGAAATTCTTCTACCATGGAGAACACTTGCTCGCAACCGACACCATTCGCCAAGGCTCGTTCCATCGCCGCCTGAATCACTGGACCCTCAGCCATTGGATCTGAGAAAGGTAATCCAATCTCCAGTAGATTCGCACCAGCTTCCACCAAGGCATGCATCAATGGAACCGTCAATTCTGGATTGGGATCACCTGCAGTGAGGTAAGGACTGAGCATTTTTTTCTTTATCGAGCGCAAATGCGCTAACATGTTATCAATTCGGTTCATTAAGCCCACCCTTAAACGCTAAATGGTTACGTGATCAATCGCTGCAACCGTGTGAAGGTCTTTATCCCCTCTTCCGGATAAATTAACAATGATGGATTGAGAGGGGTTCATCTCTTTTGCCAATTTCAACGCATAAGCGATTGCATGGCTAGATTCCAATGCTGGAATGATTCCTTCCTTATGCGTCAGTGTTCGAAAGGCAGCCAGTGCTTCTTCATCAGTTATAGGAACATATTCCACACGCCCTATGTCTTTAAGATAGGCGTGTTCTGGCCCTACCCCGGGATAATCAAGACCTGCTGAAATAGAATGCGTATCCATGATCTGGCCCTGCTCATCACAAAGTAAATAACTGCGGTTCCCATGCAAAACGCCAGGTTTGCCAGCTATCAGAGAGGCCGCATGCATTCCCGTCTCAAGCCCTTTGCCTGCAGCTTCAACACCATAAATAGCAACGTCTTTATCTTGCAAAAAGGGGTGGAATAATCCGATTGCATTAGAACCCCCGCCAACGCAGGCCACAAGAGCATCTGGTAATTTACCTGTTTTTTCAACAATTTGCTCGCGAGCTTCCTTACCAATAACGGTTTGGAAATCCCTCACGATTTGCGGGTAAGGGTGAGGCCCTGCCACTGTCCCAATGATGTAAAATGTATTGTCTATGTGACTAACCCAGTCCCTCATGGCTTCATTAAGAGCGTCTTTTAGCGTTTTAGAGCCTGCCGTAACTGGCACGACTTCAGCACCCAGCATTTTCATGCGATAGACGTTGGTGGACTGCCTTTTAATGTCTTCAGCCCCCATGTAAACAACGCATTCCAAACCTAATTTTGCAGCAACTGTCGCTGACGCAACTCCATGTTGGCCAGCTCCAGTTTCCGCAATAATTCTGGTTTTGCCCATTCTTTTGGCCAAGAGCGCCTGACCCACTGTATTATTGATCTTATGGGCACCAGTGTGGTTTAAATCTTCACGCTTTAAGAAAATTTGTGCTCCACCGGTTTCTTTGCTCAATCGTTTAGCATGATAAAGGGGAGTTGGACGCCCAACATAATCATGCAGCTCCGAACTAAGCTCTGCTAAAAATTCAGGATCACAACGATATTGCTCATAAGACTTTTGCAATTGCTCAAGAGCATGCATCAGGGTATCCGCTACGAAAATGCCACCATATTGACCAAAATGCCCATGTTGATCCGGGAGTTCTTTTTCAATCATGCTCTTCCCCATAATGCGTTAACCAATTCATTCATCTTGCCATGATCCTTAATGCCTGGCGATTTTTCAATCCCGCTACACACATCCACTGCATAAGGCGAACAGGTGGAAACAGCTTCTCTAATATTGCCAGGATTCAATCCCCCAGCCAAAATCAAAGGCTTGTCAAATGCTTTGGGAATTATATCCCAATTAAAATTCCGACCAGTTCCCCCATGTTCCGAGGATGGCGTATCCAACAGGATGGCGGCAGCCTGTTCGTATTGTGATTGGGCATTCAAAATCATATCCCTTGAAAGAGCAGGAATGGCCTTGATGAATGGCTTATTAAATAATGCACAAAAATCCGCTGGCTCCTGTCCATGAAATTGCAGAGCCTGTACGGGGATTTTATTCATCACATTGTCTACTAAATCTTTGTCTGGATTTACAAACACCGCAATCACATTCAAAAATGCAGGAAGGTTTCGGGTAAGGCTTGTTGCCTGTTCGATGGAAAGCGCCCGAGGGCTTTTTGCATAAAAAATCAAGCCAACCGCATCAACGCCTAAAGCATGAGCATGCTCAATGTCTTTCACACGCGTCATGCCACACATTTTGATACGTACCCGGCTGAATATCACCTAGCTCTCCCATAAAAACAAAGGGCCGGGGTTGTTCGAAATTACCCCAAACTCTTTTGGATAGCTTACCGAAACTAAGTATAATCCATAAGGAGGTGCCGTTTCAGCGCCTAATCTTCTGTCTTTCGCGAGTAAAACCTCTTTAACCCAATCCACCGGCCTTTTCCCTGAGCCCACTGCAATTAAAACCCCTGCAATATTTCTCACCATGTGATGCAAAAATGCATTGGCTGTAATATCAATCACCACCAAATCCCCAGTTCGTGAGACCTGCAGTTGGTGGACATTACGCATGGGGGTATTGGATTGACATTCCACTGAGCGGAAAGAAGTGTAGTCATTCTCCCCCAATAAACAGCGGCTGGCTTCATGCATGGCATGATGATCCAGCTGACGGTATTGCCAGGTTACATTACTGCGTAAGAGCGCTGGGCGTATGGATGAATTATAAATGATGTAACGATAACGTCGGGCTAAAGCCGAATAGCGGGCATGAAAGTTATCTGGCATTTCTTTACCCCATTTGACACAGACGTCTTTAGGTAAAAATGAATTAGCCCCATGAATCCAGGAACGAATTGTTCGCTCTTTATTGCAATCAAAATGAATAATCTGGTTAGTGGCATGCACGCCTGTATCGGTTCTGCCTGCACAGACGACGCTAATTTCGGCATCGGCGACTTTGGCTAATGCTTGTTCTAATACCTGCTGAACCGTATGCAGGCCGGTTTGCGCTTGCCAGCCATGATATTGGCTACCATCGTATTCAACCCCTAAGGCAATACGCATGACATTTCCCGCTAAAAACGGCCAATGTATAACAGCACGGCACGTTTGTCTAGAGCATTTGAACGTCAAGTATTTGGAAAACTAATGCTTTTTCTCGACAGATTACCTCAAGAGCAATCAGACACATTATCTTCCAAATTGATCAATATTAAATTATAATGCCATTTTCTACACACCAAGATAAAAAATTGAAATTTCTGGTGCAAATAATCTCATTAACACAGACGAAAAGAGACCCTGATGCCAAGCAATACCCTCAAAAAAGCCCTTCAAGGAGATGAATACTCCCTTGTTCTCATGACAGAAATTATTGGCACAAATCAAATTGAAATAGAAGATTTGAATTACCTGAGAAACAGCAGGATTTCCAATGACTATAAAGATTACCTATACGCTTGTTGCTTATATTGGGGGGCAATCCCAAAAAAAGACCATGTTGATACCAAACATATTTTGAAGTTTCTTGCTGCCAAAGATAATGGGTTTGCCTGTAACCTACTGGGTGGGCTTTATTATTATTTGGGTGGCGATCAGTCTGAAAAGAATGTAACCAAGTCCAAGAAGTATATTCAAAAGGCATTTGAATTGAATAATCCTTTGGGAATTTTAAATCAATTTCAATTTAAGAACGATCTTCAAACGGTTCTCACTTATGCCCCCCAAATTTTTCATCGTCTATCCCCTTATTATCAAAAGGAATTAATGGGCTTTATAGATAGTTTATATAGTAAATCCAAGTCTCCGGAAGAGTATTATCAATTTGCCCGGCTATTTGAAAAAATGAACATGCTCCCGCAAATGTATGGGGCTTTTCATAAAGCGATTGAAACGTCTGAAACCAAATGGAAATATCAAAGAAAACTGGTCAAAACATTAGAGAAGCATGCTAACAGCAATTCCTGGAGCCTATTTAGAACCGAATTCGACTACAGTTTCTTAAAGAGCCGCCTGACGTCCCTAAAAAAAGAGTTGGTTGGGCTGGATAAAATTGTGGCCTCTTTATCAGTGAGTAAGGAAAAGGAGCTTACAACTGCAAAAGGGAAAATAGCCCTCATTGGACTGGAGCTCAAAAATTGCTGGTATATTCTGCAAGAAAAAGGCAGCCATTTTAAACCCAACCAATATCAGGCCATTCATGAAATGTTTAACAGTGTGACAACACTGTTAAATGTCCTTAGTCCTACTAACGACAGCATGTCAAAAGAAAGCAGTATTGCTGTTAATATCAAATAGCCGCAGAGGGAAGGAAACTTATTGCATATAATTAGCGGCTATCTCATAATCTGCCTCTCGACCTTATTTGTTGTTATTTTATGACCGCATCTCTGCTGGATGGCAAGCTGGTTTCCGAAGCAATTAAACAAGAAATTAAAACAGCAGTGGGCAATAGACTTGCTGAAGGCAAGCGTGCACCTGGATTGGCTGCCATTTTAGTGGGTAGCGACCCTGCTTCTGGCATTTATGTACGCAATAAACGAAAAGCATGCCTTGAAGTAGGTTTCCAATCCTTTGCATACGATTTGCCAAGCTCCACAACAGAAAAAGAGCTACTCAAGTTAATTAGCGAACTCAATCAGTCTCCCGAAATTGATGGTATTCTGGTGCAACTGCCGTTGCCTGATCACATTAATCCAAACAAAATTTTAGAGTGCATTGCGCCACATAAGGATATAGATGGATTCCATCCTTATAACGTTGGACGTTTAGCCTTACGTAATCCTTTATTAAGACCATGCACACCTTATGGCATCATTAATCTGCTTGATTACTATCAAATTCCGCTGGAAGGGAAACACAGTGTGGTCATTGGTGCATCCAATATTGTAGGTCGACCAATGGCTATGGAGTTTTTATTAGCGGCAGCCACTGTTTCCATTTGCCATCGCTTTACCATCGATTTGGAGCGTTACGTCCGTATGGCCGATATTCTTGTAGTAGCAACAGGAATTCCCGATGTGATAGACGTTAATTGGCTGCATAAAGATCAGATTATCATTGATGTAGGCATTCATCGATTGCCGAATGGCAAATTACGAGGTGATGTAGATTTCGAGCGAGCCAGAAAAATTGTTTCCTGGATTACACCTGTGCCCGGTGGGGTTGGGCCCATGACTATTGCCATCCTGCTGCAAAATACGCTTTTTGCTGCAAGCCAATTATCTTCTGGTTTATTACAAGGAAATTGCTTGCCTTAAGCGTCCAGAGGCACAGAATACAGGTTGCGCCAAATCTCATTTAACGATCAAGCTCGTCCCAATCCTCCCAATCGAATTCCCCATTTAACTCATCCTCAAGCTCTTCTCTTAAGCGCTTTCGCTCCAACCTGTCTTCAATCATCTTGCGAACTCTTTTTTTATGATCAAGGTCTTCGATTTGTTCCTCTGGTTCGTAAGAATAATCAGAGAGAGAATTCTCCTCGTTTTCTCTAGGAAAGCCCATGACTTCCTCCCTTGGTTAATCTGATTTAATTATAGTTTAGTGCATATATATTTTTTGTTTCTAAAAATTCAAGTAGTAAAAAAAAAGAAGATTGGCAGACAAGCACGCAGTGTTTATACTTTAGCTTTTGTGTAAACATATATGCTCAGTTATCAGCACGGCTATCACGCCGGAAATTTTGCCGACGTTATTAAACATTTGACACTTTCTCGCATTCTCCACTACATGGTGCAAAAGGATAAACCTCTCTTTTACTTGGAAACCCATGCAGGACGCGGTCTTTACGACTTGAAGGATAGTAAAGCAATAAAAACTGCAGAGTATTTACAAGGCGTTCAAATTATTTGGCAACACAGACATGAACTTTCTGCGCATTTTTCGCCTTATCTGCAATGCATTAATAAACTGAATGCCACCACTCATCTGCGATTTTATCCGGGCTCACCCGCTTTAGCTATTGAACTGTTAAGACCTGAAGATCGCCTTTATTTTTGCGAGTTGCATCCCAGAGAATTTGAAGAGCTCCAGCAATTAAGACACGGTGGAAAGCGTGTCTTTTATAGTCATAGCGATGGCGTTGAGAGCTTAAAAGCATTAATGCCGCCGCCAGAACGACGCGCTGTTATCTTTCTAGACCCTTCTTATGAAATAAAGGATGAGTATAAATCAATTCCCAAGGCTATAAACATGGCTTTTCAACGGTTTCCAACAGGGGTTTTTTGCCTTTGGTACCCTATTGTGGATAAAATATTTCATGAGCAATTGGTTAAGCAAATGACCAGTATTCCAGCCAAGAGTCAATTGCGTCTTGAGTTTAATATCCTACCAACTTCTGAGCCAGGAATGACGGGGTGCGGCTTATGGATTTTGAACCCACCTTATAAATTGTCTGAAGAAATGCGTATAATATTTAAGCAAATGCAAGAATTATTCAAACCAAAATCTTCTTTCCTTGTAGAGGATTAAAGGATATCCCAATAGGGATAGTAGCTGTAATTAAGGGAGTGTTTATGAGAGTTTTGCCAATTGCTGCTTTTAAGGATAACTACATTTGGCTTATTGCTAATGATCAAAAGGCGCTATGCGTTGATCCGGGCGATGGCAAAGCCGTCATGAACTATTTAAGCGAGCACTCCCTCAAACTGGACGGAATTTTGGTCACTCATCATCATCATGATCATGTTGGTGGGATTCCTGAATTACTTCATCACTTCCCCAATTTGCCGGTTTATGGCCCTAAAGATGCGCGTATCCCTCAAATCAGCTATCCTCTCGGGCATAAAGACAAGCTGAATGTTCTTGATTGTTTTTTTGAAGTTCTTGAAACCCCAGGACATACAGCAACTCATATCAGCTACTATGAAGTTAATTATAAATGGCTTTTTTGTGGTGATACCTTATTTTCAGCAGGCTGTGGCCGTGTGTTTGATGGAACACTTGAGCAGCTGCACTCTTCGCTGCAAAAATTGAAATCATTGCCAGATGATTGCAAAGTATATTGTGCCCATGAATATACATTAAACAATTTAAAATTTGCAGCTATGGTTGAACCTGGCAATCTCAGGGTGGAGCATTGTATTAAGCAATTGCAAGGAACCAATCATTGCTCATTACCTTCAACCATTCTTTTAGAAAAAGAAATCAATCCTTTTCTAAGAACCGATCAGCAAGCCCTTCAACAATTTGCTGTGCTTCAAGGAGTAGAAAAGAGCGATTCATTGTCTGTTTTTAAACAATTGAGGGCTGTAAAAGATATCTTTTAATTTACAATTGGAATTAATTTAAACCTATTAGTTTACACCTCAACCAAAAAGGGTTTATCCCTCGAATTTTATTTAGTACACTGATTGGCCTTTAATTTCGTAATAGGCCGGCAACATTGAAGTTTAGACCAAGAATCTTTTGTTTAATCCTTTTACTGTTTAGCTCTTACGTTTTCTCAACAGCCGCCAAAGCCACTCAAAATGTTTGGGATGTGCTGCGCTCTCAGTTCATGTTAAATCATGAAGTTACCCAGCCTGAAGTACAGAGTCAGTTGCGATGGTTGGTTTCTCATCCTAGTTATTTGAATAAATTGGCCAGTTCTGAACCTTACATTTATCACATTGTGACTGAGATAAGAAAAAGAAAAATGCCAGGAGAAATAGCACTTATACCAATGATTGAAAGTGCCTATGATCCCTTTGCTTATTCTGGAGCAGGCGCTGCCGGCTTATGGCAATTAATGCCTGGAACTGGGAATAATTTAGGATTAAAACAAGATTGGTGGTTTGATGCCAGACGAAGTATTCGCCCTTCCACTGATGCTGCACTCAATTATTTAACTTATCTAAACCGCTATTTTAATGGCAATTGGATTTTAGCGATTGCCGCTTATGATTCAGGCGAAGGTACCGTAGCACGTGCCATTAAAAACAGCCGCCAGTCTTCCAAAAACATTCGCTTTTGGTCTTTGCCTTTGCCGGCTGAGACCAGAGCTTACGTTCCGCGTCTTTTAGCTTTGGCTGAGATTATAAAATATCCTCAACGTTATCACGTCAGCTTACCTGATATCCCCCATGTACCATATTTCGAAGAAGTTAACATTGGTTCTCAAATTGATTTGAATCGCGCCGCGCGTTTAGCTGGTATTTCTTATAAGGATTTAATTAAGCTAAATCCAGGCTATAACCGCTGGGCTACAGCGCCGTACAAACCGTTTAAGCTTTTAATTCCAGCCAACAAGGTGGCCAACTTTAACCGCAATTTAGCCAGTGTCCCGGAGGAAAAACGAGTAAGCTGGAGTCGTTATCAGGTTCGTCCTGGTGATGATTTAAACTCAATTGCAAGAAGAAATTTCACCACCGTCAGCATGCTTCGACAGTTAAATCAATTAAAAGCTGACAAACTTAAACCAGGGCAATATGTGTTGATTCCTAGCACAAAAAATGCTGCTCCGGTTAGTACTCAGAAACCCATGCTTTTGGCTGTTGCAGATAAACCTGCAACAACAGAAAGCTATAAGGTGGTGCATATTGTCCAGAAAGGTGAAAGCATTCACATTTTAGAAACAAAATACCATGTCACAGCACAAGAAATACGCCAATGGAATAATATGACCCCGGCGCAACCACTTGCCTTAGGCCAACAATTAATCATTTGGAAACGCACAATTAAATACGGAGTTTACGTCGTGAAAGCAGGCGATAATTTAAGTCGTATTGCCCAAAAAAATCATACAAAAACGAGTGTTCTTGCCAAACTCAATCCAGGAATTAATCAGAAACATTTAAAACCTGGGCAAAAACTGGTTATTGGTTAAAATGAGCAGGGTTTTGAAATGGTTGGGACTTCTGCTCCATAGCAAAAATTATACAAATTTATAGTTTATTGATGAGACTTTAGAATCCTGTGATATACTTAAATGAGTATTAAATATGACTTAGAACCATGAAAATACTCTTTGATTTTTTTCCAATTTTACTTTTTTTTGTAAGTTTCAAATTATTCGGTATTTATAATGCAACAGCCGTAGCTATGGCTGCATCTCTTGCTCAGGTGATCTTCTTTCGCTTTAAACACCAACGTTATGAGAAAGTTCATTTAATAAGTCTGGCACTCATTCTTATTTTAGGCGGCGCCACCCTGTTTTTCCATAATCCCTGGTTTATCAAATGGAAACCCACGGGGATATACTGGCTCACTTCAGTGATATTTCTACTGTCCCCTTATTTCAGCAAAAAACCACTGATTCAAAAAATGATGGATGGCAATATTAGCCTTCCTTCAAAAATTTGGTATCGTTTAAATTATGCCTGGGCATTGTTTTTTATTTTAATGGGGATTGTTAATCTTTATGTTGCCTACTTTTATAGTACCGATATTTGGGTTAACTTTAAATTATTCGGTGGAGCTGGTTTTACCCTGCTCTTTGTTTTCTTACAAGCCATGTATCTAACCAGGCATGTGGCCGAGAGTGACTTGAAGCAACAACCCTCTGGGGAACCTCGTTAAAATTCCTCTAATGTATAGGAGCAAGCATGCGATTGCTACTTGTTGAAGATGATGAATTATTGGGTGATGCCGTCAAAGCGGGTTTAACGCAGTTTGGTTACGTCGTCGATTGGCTTAGAGATGGCGAGGCAGCTCGAGCTGCAGTTAAATCTGAATCATTTGAATTAATTATACTGGATTTAGGCTTACCTAAACTATCCGGTTTGGGCTTTTTGCAATCGATTCGTCACGAGGGCAACACGACTCCAGTTATTATTCTAACTGCCCGTGAAACAGTAGAAGATAAAGTCAAAGGTTTAGATAGCGGTGCGGATGACTACCTGATAAAGCCATTCGATCTGAATGAATTAAGTGCGCGCGTGCGGGCTTTAGTCAGAAGATCACAAGGGCGTGCTGATTCTGTCTTGCAATACCGAAATGTTACTCTTGATCCGGCAGCCCATTCAGTTTACGTTGATGACGTTATGGTCAATGTGCCACGACGTGAATTCGCCCTCCTGCAAAAACTACTGGAGAACAGCGGCCAAGTCCTCTCGCGTGAACAGCTGATGCAAAGCATTTATGGTTGGGATGAAGATGTGGATTCTAATGCCTTAGAAGTTCATATTCACAATTTGCGCAAAAAGCTCAACGCCAATTTTATCAGGACAATTCGAGGTGTTGGCTATATGGCAGAAAAAAATGAGAGTAACTAAGCACTGTGAAATCCTCAATCCGTAAGTTTTTGCTGATCAATTTATTGTTAGCAATAACAATAACAACAACATTAACGGCCATAGGTAATTACTATCTGGATCAAAAAGATATCCAGGAGCATTTGGATACCCTCATGGCCATCTCTGCACTTTCATATCAGGCTTTACTAGGAGATGATCTTCATCAGCGGCCACTGGGCAAAATTCAAGATGCACTTGAAGTTATCCCAGAAAAAATTGATAACTATTACAAACGCCGGTTTTTAAACGATTTACCCCCCAAAAACTACCTCGATAAATTCAATTTTCAAGTCTGGACCAACGGTGGGAAGCTTTTATTGCACTCTCCCACTGCACCCAAGATACCATTAACAGCGGAAGTGGATGGCTTCAGCGATAAAATGGTTTCCAATCAAAAATGGCGCGTGTTCACGACCTACAATGATCAGGCCGGGGTACGTACTGTTTTAGCTGAGCGCTATGACACCCGAAATGAATTAGGTCATCGCATTGCCCAAGATGATCTCTATATCATGCTCCTGACATTTCCACTTTCCGGATTATTAATCTGGATTATTATTGGTCGAGGTCTAGACAGCTTGGATCGCGTCGCCCAGGAAGTGGCAAACCGCGCTCCAACCCATTTAGAACCCGTTGACTTACAAGAAGTACCAGAAGAAATTAAACCAGTTATCGATGAATTAAATAAATTATTTTACCGCCTTAAAGAAAGTTTTGAGCGGGAAAAACGATTTGCCGCCGATGCTGCTCATGAACTACGTACGCCTTTAGCAGCTTTAAAGGCGCAAGCCCAGGTGGCTTTAAATACCAATAACATTGAAGAAAAAAATGTGGCTTTGCAAAAATTGATTGCTAGTGTAAATCGCAGCACTCATATTGTTCAGCAATTGCTTACCATGAGCAAACTTGTTCCAGAAGCTGCCAATCTTAATGATATAGATGATGTGAATCTTGTTAAAATTACCCGTGAAGTTCTTGCAATGCTTGCCCCAAGCGCTGTAGAAAAACAGATTGACTTGGAATTTGAACACGATGAGGCTCTCCCTGCCTTTTCCGGTAATCCAACAGCCCTTAGCATTTTAATTCGCAATCTTGTTGATAATGCAATCCGTTATTGTAAGGAAAATGGCAAAGTTACTGTTCGAATTTATTCATCCAAAGAAGAGTTAATCCTCGAAGTTAGAGACAATGGGCCAGGCATTCCTGCTGAATTACAAAGTCGCGTATTTGAACGGTTTTTCCGCGTGCTTGGTAACAAAAGCCCAGGCAGCGGCTTAGGTTTAGCCATTGTTCGTCAAATTGTTGATCTCCATGACGGACGTGTTGAGCTTGATTCTCCCACTGAGGGCACGGGTTTAATTGTACGAGTGTATTTCCCTACTAAAAAAGAAAGCAAATAGTTGTGAATAACACTGATGGTTAACGACTTGCTAAAACTTGCAAAGCCTGACGAATAAGTTGCTCTGAAGTTTTCTGCCCATCGTCAATTTTCCTGATTACTTTAAATGCTTCCTGTTGTTTATAGCCCAAAGCTTCCAGAGCACTGATGGCCTCTTCTTGACAAGCCATGTTACCACTGGGTTTTAACGAAATGAGACTAGAGTCTTCTCCTGAGCAAAACTGTTGCACGCTGTCTCTCATTTCCATTACCAGTCGCTCTGCTGTCTTTTTACCTACTCCGGGAAGTTTCGTTAGAAGTTGACTGTTTTGTTCATTGATGCACTGAATAAAATCAGCAATGCTGATACTCGATAGAATAGCCATTGCCAGTTTCGGCCCTATGCCATTGACCTTGATCAAGGCACGGAACAAGGCTCTTTCCTGTTTATCCAAAAACCCAAACAACAACAAAGCATCTTCACGAACCACTGTATGAATATGCAAACCAATGCTAGCATTTGCTCCATCAATTTGAAAAAATGTGTTAAGAGACGTTTCAACATCATAACCCACACCATTCACGTCCATCACCAATTTCCCTGGTTGATGCTTATCTATAATTTTTCCCTGTAACCAAGCAATCATTCCGTCTCCTAACAATGTTGACGCTGTAGCACAGCAAGACTATGGCGCATGTGACTGTGACATATAGCTATAGCCAAGGCATCGGCAGCATCACTTTGGGGTGATTTATTGAGCATTAATAATTGAGTAACCATATGCTTCACTTGTTCTTTTTGCGCAGCACCATAACCCACGACTGCCTGCTTAACTTGTCTGGCCGAATATTCATTAATTTTTAAACGATGAGAAGCAGCTGCAACCATAGCTGCTCCTCGAGCATGACCTAACTTCAAAGCAGAGTTAGGATTCTGATGCAAAAAGACCTGTTCAATAGCCACTTCATCAGGTTGGTAATCATCCAACAACTGACAAATACCATCAAATATTTGCAACAGGCGCTGACTAAGCTCACCTTCTGCGGTAGTGCGAATGCAGCCACTATCCAGGTAATAAAGTTTTCGCTTCTCTTCCCGAATTATTCCATAACCTGTAATGCGTGAACCGGGGTCAATCCCTAAAATTACAGTCATCAGGCCGTTTCAAATAAAACATCTGGAAGCTCTGCATTGCTATGCACTTCCTGGACATCGTCTAAATCTTCAAGCATGTCTATGAGCTTCATAAGAGTTTCTGCATCCTCTTTTTCTATAGAGACTTTCGTCTGTGCGTTCATAGTCAATCTGGATTCTTCAATGTTAAAACCCGCTTCTTGCAATGCCTCAAGGACAGCGTGGTACTGTTCAGCAGGAGTGATCACTTCAACTTGATTGTCTTCACTAATCACATCACTGGCCCCTGCTTCGATGGCTATCTCCATAATTTGCTCTTCTGGTTGCCCTTGAGCCAATAAAATTTCCCCTTGCTTGCTAAACAGATAGGATACTGATCCATCTGTTCCCAAATTGCCGCCGTACTTGGTAAAAGCATGTCGAACATCAGATACCGTTCTATTTTTATTGTCTGACAAACAATCCACTAAAATAGCAACGCCACCTGGGCCATAGCCTTCATAACGCATTTCCACCATATTAGCGCCTTCAAGACCTCCAACACCGCGCTTTATCGCATTATCAATGGTGTCTCGCTTCATATTGGCCTTCAAAGCTTTACTGACCACATCACGCAAGCGTGAATTGGAGCTCTCATCTCCGCCCCCCATTCTTGCGGCTACAGAAATTTCACGGATTAATTTTGTGAAAATTTTGCCTCGTTTTGCATCCTGAGCGCCTTTACGAAAACGAATATTAGCCCATTTACTATGACCAGCCATTACTGCACCTCAACACAATTAAATATTCAGGCCGCTTTAATCCCACAAAGACGACCAAGCTAGATGAAATAATTAATTATACATCGTCCCTAAAGCAAAAAGAACTGAGCGTTAAGATACTTTAATTGGATTAACAATAGACCTTTCCAAAGTACCAGAAATTAATTCCCCCAAGCCAGAACCAACCCATTGAATGCCAGTCAACAAATCTCGACAGGCTTAACCCTTTCAAGCTATGCTAGTGTGATTTTTAAAAAGGGAGATTGCAGTGTATCTTGCAGGATTTGGCAATTATCATGAAACTGAAGCATTGCCTGGAGCATTGCCGAAGGATCAGAATTCTCCGCAACAATGCGCATATGGTCTTTACGCTGAACAATTGAGTGGTACTGCGTTCACCAGACCGCGACATGTGAATTTACGAAGCTGGTTATACCGCAGTTTACCCTCTGTCGTTCATCAGGACTATGTGGCCTATAAAAAGCCATTGCTCATTAACTATGCCAAAAATCAAGCACCCAATCCCCTTCGTTGGCACCCTCTTAACTTAGTCCAGGATGAAAAGCAGGATTTTATCGACGGCCTATTTCATATGGCCGGACATAAAACAGCCAACGCCTTCCTCTATTATTGCAACCAGTCCATGGAAAGCCGTTATTTTAGCAACAGCGATGGTGAGCTCCTTTTTGTGCCTTACTCAGGAGGAATTCTTATTCAAAGTGAATTTGGCAAAATGGAGATTCACCCGGGACAAATCGCAGTAATACCCAGAGGTGTATTTTTTAAAATTAACGTGCTTTCAAGTTCCGCTGCAGGCTATTTATGTGAAAACATGGCAGCCCCTTTAGCTTTGCCTCAACTCGGGCCCATTGGTGCAAACGGTTTAGCCAATCCAAGGCATTTTCTTTATCCACGTGCATCATTTGAAAATATTCAGGACGAAGTACAGTTAATTTGTAAATATCAGCATCAACTTTGGGCAGCGAAATCCAATCATTCGCCTTTAAACGTAATTGCATGGCATGGAAACTACGCGCCATATTGCTATGATTTATCCCTTTTCAATACGATTAATACCGTAAGCTTTGACCATCCTGATCCCTCTATTTTTACCGTACTTACTTCAGAAAGTAATACTCCTGGAGTGGCCAATTTGGATTTTGTTATTTTCCCACCGCGCTGGATGGTAGCAGAACATACCTTTCGCCCCCCCTATTTTCATCGAAACATCATGAGTGAATTTATGGGACTTATACGCGGTGAATACGATGCAAAAAAAACTGGTTTTCTTCCGGGTGGCATCAGTATCCACAACTGTATGACTGCACATGGGCCAGACAATGACAGTTATCATGCCGTTATTGAAGAGGAACTAAAGCCCATGCGCTATGAGAATACCTTGGCTTTCATGTTCGAAACCAAAAAACCTTGGCTTGTCAGTGAACAAGCTTTCAATCACAATGCAAGGGACACCAATTATTCAGCTTGTTGGCAACAATTACCGTTAAATTTTAAAGAACCAGTCGCTCATCTTAACTGAGCAATAGCCGTATTTCAGGAGTTAGTATGAAGTCAACCCATATCAAATTATACTTAATTGGTTTAGTCCTTGGCATGATTCCTTTATGTGGATTCAGTAGCTCACCCAATACGAATGCTATCATCAGTAATCCCCCATCCTTCTTAGCCACTTGTGTTAATTCCTGGATGCAGAGGATGGATAAGGATCAGGATAAAACGGATTATCGCAATTTTGGTGAAAAATACTGTGATTGCGCCGCACAACAGCCGCTTGATAATGCTGAAAACATCAATAAGGCTATGCAGCTTTGCATGTCACAAACGCTGTTGGAGGACACTATGGACTCTCTTGAAAATGAAGTAGGTTTTGACAAAGTGTCTGAAGAGGATTTGGATGAGTATTGTGCGGACAGATTTGCACTTGTGTTCCCAAAAATGAATGAAAATAGCAAACAAATCTCAACTGCATACTGCAATTGTGCCAAGCCACGCCTGATGCGTCTTATTAAAGTTGCGGATAACATGACAGACGGCCAGTACAGCAACGAAATAAATCAAGTAGCCGCAGCCTGTTCTTCAGGTTTGGACAATGAAACAGCGGCAGCCTCAGCAACTCGATGACAGCACATAAGGTGAGTATTACACTCACCTTATTTTAGAATAAATCTTCCTGAGTCAAACCCACTTTCTCAAGTAATCCACGCAGAGTTTTTAACGCCTCAACTTGAATTTGCCTGACTCGCTCTCGAGTGAGATTTATTTCTTTACCAACATCTTCAAGCGTTGCCTTCTCATATCCCCGCAAACCAAAACGTCTTGCAATCACCTGTTGCTGATTTTCCGTGAGTTTATCCAACAAGGACTCAATGTGTGTGCGCAAATTCTCATCCGTGAGCAGCTCAGCTGGATTCATACTGTTTTCGTCAGCAATGGTATCGAGCAATGATTTATTTTCATCGTAACCAATGGGCGTATCCACAGAGGCCACTTTGTCGTTCAAACCTAATAATTTTTCGACGTCTTCAAGGGGCTTATCGACCATCTCGGCAATTTCCTCCGCGGATGGTTCATGATCCAGTTTTTGGGTTAATTGCCTTGCTGCTCTTAAGTAGACGTTCAATTCTTTAACCACATGAATCGGCAAACGGATGGTTCTTGTCTGATTCATAATGGCTCGTTCTATCGTCTGTCTTATCCACCATGTGGCATAAGTGGAAAACCGAAAGCCTCGATCTGGATCAAATTTTTCTACAGATTTCATGAGACCGAGGTTTCCCTCTTCAATCAAATCAAGTAAAGGTAATCCACGGTTAAGGTAACGGCGAGCAATTTTAACCACCAGGCGCAGATTGGATTCAATCATTTTTTTACGAGCCGCAGCGTCCCCCTTAAGGGCTAGCCTGGCGTAATGGACCTCTTCTTCAGCAGACAATAACGGAGAAAATCCGATTTCACTTAAATAAAGTTGGGTGGCATCCATGACTTTGGACGCTTGCTTGCCCCTTTGAAAGCTTGGGAAAGCCTCCTCATCGCTAAAATCTGGCTCAGCCTCTTCTGCAGCCACCAAAGGAGTCTCATCATCTTCAGTAAGTAATGTGTCATCATCAGGTGACTCATCCCAATCCTCTGCAGGGATTTCATCTGGCTTAATTGATTCATCTTCTGGTTGCATGATATCACCTATGTGTTTTATATCCGATTAAGAAAACACCTCATTCAATGACCAACTGCAACATCTTTCAATTTCTTAAATAAATTAAGGGGTTTACTGGCTTTCCTGCCATTCTGATCTCAAAATGAACCCCCCAAAAGCGCCTATCTATCATTCCCATTTCGGCAATTACTTGTCCAGCTTTAACAGTTTGGCCTTCTTTCACCAAATTCTTTAAATTGTTGCCATATGCAGTCAGGAATTGATTATTGTGTTTGATAATAATCAGGTTTCCATAACCTGATAATCCACTACCCGCATAAGCGACAATACCGCTGGAAGCAGCCCTTATTCTTTCGCCTTTTTTACCAGCAATATCTATGCCTTTTTTACCTTCTTGCGGGACAAAGTTGGTTGCGATTCGACCATTTACAGGCCAAACCCAATTTCCCTTTCCAGTTGGTCTGTAGTAAGTTTTAACAGTTGTATAATGCGAAGGCCCTTTTTTTATTGTAGCTCTTTTTACAGGATAGGGTTTGTGAATCGTCTTTGGAGTTGTAATAAATCGAGGGGCGGTGGAGCCAATTTTTAGTACCTGGCCTACGCGAATGTTGTAAGGGCTTTGCAAATGGTTATAGGCGGCAAGTTGTCGATAATCAATGTCATAGCGGAAAGCTACCGCATAAAGGGTTTCACCTGCTTGCACGACGTGCTTACCCTGGTAATTAGTTCTTGCTCTCCACTGCCCCTCCACTACAGGTGCCAACGTGGTTCTAGTCTCACATCCAGCAAGTAAAACGATAAATATAGCAACAAGTAACCGGATCATCATATTAAATTCTCAATTGCTGAATCATCGAACACCTATCGCCAGGCTGGAATTCATTCAACTTCGCAAGCTAAATTAATTCTATCCACCCATGCAGACAGTCGTTCAAAAACCTTATAATGTGTTAAATCGAGCTGCAAAGGAGTAATGGAGACACAGTGGCGATTTATTGCATGAAAATCAGTTCCAGGCCCTGCATCTGCCTCCAACCCCGGAGGTCCAATCCAATAAATAGGCCGGCCTCGAGGATCATATTCCTTAATTACCGGTTCAGCCCCATGGCGAGTACCCAATCGTGTAACTTCAATGCCCGCAATTTTATCTAAGGGTAGATCAGGAATATTTACATTTAGAATGGTTTGCGCTGGCAACATATCATTACTGAGATTCAACAAGAGTTGCCGGGCAATTGCCGCTGCCGTGTCATAATGCTGGATATTATCTCCAACCATTGAAAAAGCAATGGCCGGAAGACCTAAAAATCGGCCTTCAACTGCCGCAGCGACTGTTCCGGAGTATAAAATATCGTCCCCTAAATTCGCACCATCATTAATGCCTGAGACGACAATATCCGGCAAAGGCTGTATGAAGCCTGTAAGAGCCAAATGGACGCAATCCGTAGGCGTGCCTTCAACACTGTAATAGCCGTTATCCAATTGACGGACTCGCAAAGGCCTTGTCAGCGTAAGAGAATTACTGGCACCACTTCGATTTCTATCCGGAGCCACTACAGTGGTTTCTCCGATGTGAGACATTTCGTTGGCTAAAGCTCTTATGCCTGGAGCATGCACCCCATCATCATTACTTACTAAAATTCTCATTTTCAACTCTCAGGGGATTCGAGCCATTTTACGATGGCCAATCGTTGCGCCAACTGCTGCTTATTTTTTTCAATTTCGGTTTTTAGCTCAGCTTGGTTGGGATTAACCTTAAGCTCTGCCTGTTGCTGTGCTAAAGTTTGTTGCAATTGCAAAATAGTCTTGCCGAAAGATTGGGGATTAATTTGCAGTTGATAAGCAAGTTCGTTAACGTCTTGAGCAATCTTGGCTAAGCGTTCACAACTGACGTGCGTGGATTGTTGATTCGAGCAGTTTTGAACAGCCTGCTGCAACTGCTGTGGATTCTGCCGATAGTAGGCTTCATTCTTTGGACTTGCACAAGCTACTAAAGAAAATGACATACAAACCAGGAGTATATATTTCTCCATTGCCAAACCTCAAGGGACTGAATAAAAGCTCTGATTTTACCATCTGCCAAGATCCAATGCCATGTAATTCCTTTAGAATCGAAATCCATTATACAAGCCGCATCAGCAAAATCTTTTTTGTAATACAATCCAGCATATTTTTGAGCAACTCAGATTGAATAAATGGATCTGAAGAGCTATTGTTATGCTCACTAAAATTATGAAGAAACCATCATGCTAGATTTTAAAGTCATTCGCGATGAGCAAACTGGGGAATTGGTTATGGAAACCTCAATTTGCGGTAAACCTCTGCTGACCACCCCTCAATTGAATAAAAGTACTGCCTTTACTCGAGAGGAGCGCCAGGAATTTGGTTTAATGGGTAAACTTCCTCATCGAGTTGAAACTTTGGATGAGCAGGTAAAAAGAGCCTATTTGCAATATTCAAGCTACAGCAATCGCCTGCAACAAAATATTTATTTGAATAATCTACACGACAAAAATCAGGTGTTATTTTTTAAATTAATCAGCAAACATTTGGGAGAAATGTTGCCTACGATATATACACCCATTGTTGGCACAGCCGTAAAGCGCTATAGCCATGAATATCGCCAGCCCCGAGGCTTGTATATAGCCCATTCTGAAAAAAATTATATTGAGGAAATCATTAATAACCGTTCTAATCCTGAAATTGACTTAATCGTGGTAACTGATGGCGAAGGGGTTCTTGGCATCGGCGATCAGGGAATTGGTGGCATGGATATCCCAGTGGCAAAATTAATGGTTTATACCCTTTGCGGCGGCCTTGATCCCACCAGGACTTTACCGGTTTTTCTCGATGTTGGGACAAACAATCAAGATTTATTGAATGATCCTCTATATCTAGGCTGTCAGCATCCCCGTATACCCGTTGAGGATTATGACGATTTTATTCTCACTTTTGTTAATGCCATTCATAAGCATTTTCCCAATGCTTTCTTACATTGGGAAGATTTCGGGCGCAGTAATGCCAGACGCATCCTGGACAAATTTCAAGACAAGCTGTGCACGTTTAATGATGACATACAGGGCACTGGAGCCGTTACTTTGGCCGCCCTTTTGGCAGCTTGCGACGTCACCGGCATTGAACTTGAGAATCATCGAATTGTGGTATACGGCGCAGGCTCGGCAGGAACTGGTATAAGCGACCAAATTGTGGATGCGATGGTCAGACGTGGACACTCTCCTGAAGAGGCATATAGCCGGTTTTGGTTGATTGACAGACAGGGCCTGCTGGTCAATAGCGATCTGGAATTAACCGAAGCGCAAAAGCCTTATGCCAGAAAACCTGAGGAGATAGAAAGTTGGTATAGCAACTCACGACACTATCCCTCATTGACGGACACAGTAAGACAAATTAGACCAACCATTCTCATCGGTTGTTCTGCGCAGCCCGGGGCTTTTTCCCAAGACATCATTGAAATCATGAGTTCAACCTGTGAAAGGCCTATTGTGTTTCCCTTATCTAATCCCGACGATCGATGCGAAGCTCAACCTGCTGATATCATGACCTGGAGTGAGGGCAGAGCATTGATTGCAACCGGTACTGCTTTTCCAGCAGTGGAATATCAAAATCGATTGCTGCAAATCGCCCAATGCAATAATGCTTTGGTATTCCCCGGAATTGGCCTTGGGGTATTGGCCGTGAAAGCTTTAAGATTATCCAAAGGAATGATTTGGGCTGCTGCAGAAGCCTTAAGCGAATTTGCCCCAAGCAAAAAAGACAGCTTTCTTCCTTTGCTCCCTTCCCTGGATGATGCACAGGTTGTCGCAAAGCATATTGCAGTTACTGTCGCTCGAAAGGCCATAGAGGAAAATCTTGCTCAAATTAATCAAGATGCTGATCTTGAAACAATTATCAAAGATATGTTTTGGGAACCTCGCTACTTGCCATTTAGAAAAATTAAAACCAAACCGGCTTAAGATTCCTCAATTATTGCTGGTGCCCTACGACACCAGCATTAATCCAGGCCCCCTGCTATAACAATTTTCAGAAACTTATACATCCTGTATCGTCTATCTTAAAAGAAAGAGAATCTTGAGAAAGAGCATGCAGCAATTTCAGTTAATCCCAATGCCTCCTTTTCGCCTGGACTATACGGTTGCGGCTTTAAGAAGAAGGATAAAGAATATTGTTGATTGCTGGGATGGGCAGTCTTATAGCAGGCTATTTTTAATTAACTCACAATTAACATGTGTTAAGGTCAGTCAAGATCAAAATACGCAAAATGCCCATCTGATGATTGAATGCGATCGAAACTTGGAAGTTAATGATCAAAGTGAAATCACACAAGTTTTAGAGCGGCTTTTAGGACTGAATAAAAATTTAGAGGATTTCTATTTTTTTGCAGGAAAAAACAAGCCTCTTTCAATTCTGATTTCACGTTTTATGGGACTTAAACCTCCACAATACCCTTCCTTATTTGAAGCTTTGGTGAATGCAATCTCTTGTCAGCAAATTTCTTTGGATGCGGGTCTTGAAATTCAAAATCGATTAATCCAATTCATTGATTTGAGCTTTAAAAACGATCAACAGGCACATTATGTTTTTCCGGAGCCTATCCACATTGCAAATTGCTCAATTCAAGAATTAAAACAATTGGGGTACAGCAAGAATAAAAGTGAAACTTTAAAACGGCTTGCGAATGCGTTTTTGGAGAAACCTGATCTATTCGCACAACTTCGACAATTTTCTAATGATGATGTCATCCATTTCCTATGTCAATTTAAAGGAATTGGCCGTTGGACTGCAGAGTACGTCTTGTTACGAGGACTGGGGCGTTTGGAAGTTTTTCCGCGAGATGATGTGGGGGCACAGAACAATTTACATCGCTTGCTTAAGCTTGAAGAAAAACCGGATGCCAACGACACGGCGGCCATTACAGCCAGCTGGCATCCCTATGCGGGCTTGATTTATTTTCATTTGCTATTGCAGCGGTTATTTGAAAAATCGCAAACCTGAGCTTGAGCATTAATGTTCACAAGGGACCCGAAGCAAATTCGTCGATAAACCCTAACTTAATATTTGCACATTTTTCTTTGGAAATGTGGGAAAACAATCCAATGCACTTAAGTTGAAGCGACAATACCGGGTGAGGAGATGGCAACGACATCAATTTACTTAAGTCTTTTAATTCAAGAAAATGCCGGTCTTTTTCTAGTGCACAGAGATTGCTATGCTGCAGTTCCCGGTATAGAACAGCCAGTGCCTCAGCAAAATAGGTTACAAAGGATGCATTATATTGGGCTTGGCCTCCGTTAAACGGCACACTGCTTTGATGCTTTTCAACTAAATAATCCACGCTCATTTGGGAACAATATCCGCTTGCCAAAGCATGTAAGCTTTCTGGTAGAACTTGCGAGGAATGAATGCTAAAGCAATGCTTATCTGGATTGGAAAAATTAAATTTGAAAGTCCAAAGATAAATCTGCACTTCAATATCATTCAGGAAATGATCTTTTGGAGCAGCTGGATTAATCAGTTCGCTTTTGTCAATAATAGTCCAGGTATATTGCTTTTTAATATTGGTTACAGTGGCTTTTATTTGCATGTGAATGCCTTAGAAATAGCATATTATCCAAATAGGCCTATCCATTCGCAAGCAGTTTATAGTCCCTCTCCTACTTAGCTGTTACAAAACCAAAAAAAACTGTTGATATATACCCCAACACGATTCCCAAATAGGCTCCAGCTAAACAATCGGCTAAAAAATGATTATTGCTGGCTATTAGTCCAAAAATGATTGCCACACCGACTAACAAAGCCAGAGCACGACATTTAGGATAGATAAACCATAAAACCGAAAGCACGGCAAAAGTTACCGCAGTATGCCCAGACGGAAAGGATTGAAAACGCACGTAATACCCTTCAAACCAATGAAAACGGTAAGCACCAGGTGCAAATTGTTGTTCCATCCAAAAATGTAGCCCCGGTCTCCCAAAAAATAATTTGGAGATTTTACTGAGCAGTAAAGAGGAATAAATACTCAGTGAAATAGCAAGCCCCAACTTTAAATAGGTTTTGTTTAGTTCTTTATAATTAAGAAACAGCAAAACATATAAAACGAATAACAAAGACAAAACTGTAAGCAAGTCAGGAAAATGGATGAGGACAATTGGAATTTTCAGCAGAGGAATATTTAATTGGTTAATCCAGTGAACGATTGCTTGATCAAGATAGGAGTAGGACAACATAACCAATAGGCTACAAACTAAAAATCCATACAGACTGTTTCTAAGAAATTTAATGTTTCGGATTAACGGCATTTCTCATCCTGAGAATTGGTATTGGCTAAAGAACTAGCATTATGCAATTTGATTTATCCTGCAATAAGTACAGCTAAAAACAATCTTCAAGTAAATAGTATTTCTAAAATCATTAGGACAACATTGAACGATGCGCATAAACCCAGGCACTTTCTCCAGAAGCCAAATTAACTTTTATGCGTTGGTAGTCCTCAACCTCATAGCGATCGGCTTGCAAAAGTTCTTGGACGCTTAACTCAAACACTGTTCCCTCGACTAGGTCACAACAATTTCCTGTGGGCAGAAGAATCGTATGAATTTCTTTCCCACTGACTTGAATAACATAGGAATCAGTAATTCTAAGCTCCTGAAGTATAAAACCGATGAGAAAATCCCTATGGCCTTTGAGTATGCGAGAAAATGTTGCTAACTGTACTGATTCAAGTTGCAAAGTGCCGTAAGAAAATATTTTTTCCATATAATAATGATGTTGTGAGCGTGCGGCCAAAGCCGCACGGGCAATTTACAAAGAAGCAAAAGAAGCTTGTTGTTGAATACCACCTACAACCCATTCTGAAGAGTTGTTGAATTTTCGAAAATGCCATATTTCGTCAAGGGCAAGCACTGGATCGGTATTTTCCTTAATCGAACCAGTAAAACGCACACTCGCCATTATTGAGTCGACTTGCTGCGAAACATCAAGAAGTTCGGCATTTAATTGCATAATTTCGGTGTGATTAGGAGCATCCCCACGCTCATCAATTTGCATTTTGATTTCAGCAAACACTTCAGGGGCAGTGAAAGCATGGATGTCTTGCAGGTTTTTTTGATCGTAGGCCGCTTGTAAACGAATGAACTTGACCTTAGCCTCCCTAAGAAACTCTTCTTCCACAAAACCTCTGGGGTAAGCTGAGGAAGCGCCTGCATAATTATAATTGTTATGGTGTGAGTTCTGTTGCCAATCTGAAGTATTTTGCCTAAACACCGTGCCAGTCCCGAAATTTGGCTGCATACGACGCCTGAAAAAATTGACCGCAAAAAACAACAAAGCACCAACAATTAGCCAGGAAAGTAGGCCACTGCCCAAACCATGCCCCATGAAAAGACTAGCTAATAAACCACCTGCTAATAAGCCGCCCAATACTCCACCCCAACGTTTACCGTTGCTGTTTTGAGTGAAAGTATTGGGTTTAGGCTTGGCAGAATAAAGGCTGTGATAAGAGCGTTGCACACCAAAGCTTCTCCCACCACCAAAGCGTTTTGCTGCGGCTTCATTTACCACGAGGCCAAAAGATAGTAATCCAATTAATAGTGACAACAGTAGTGTACGCACGTTCTTCTACCTTAAAATAAAATTTTATTATAACTGAATATATGGACTTTAACTCAGATCTAAATGGCTTTAACAAAAAATTTTTAAAATTTAGCCTTCCAGCAAAACTCAGTTGTACAATCAAGGTTCTTTGTTGCTTTTTTTGAAATGAACTTCATATAAAATCTTTTAGAAAATTTAAGAATGATGCTACAATAAGCATTCAATTACAGAAAAAGAGTAGCTATGTCAGAGAAAATTCGCGGTAAAGTAAAATGGTTTAACGATAAGAAAGGTTTTGGTTTTATTGAGAGCGAAGGTCAAGATTTCTTCGTTCATTTCAGTGCCATCCAAAGCAGTGGCTTTAAAACACTTGCTGAAGGAGCTCCTGTATTGTTCAGGGCTGCTCAAGGACAAAAAGGTCCTCAAGCTGAAGAAGTTGAACTCATCTAATTCAAAGAGATACTGCACCAACCATTTGTGTGCAGTATCTACTTATCTAATTATTCTTTTCTACTGAACCCTTATTGTTGAAATTAATCGTAACTTTCTTCATTGTTCCAGTATTTGTCTCCCAAGGGCGTGCATATTTAAATAACATGCTTGAGCTCTGAGGATAAGATGCTCCTGCCTTCAACTGAAAAGTAAACAACATTTGTCCACCAGCACCGATTAATTTAGTATTTGGAGCGATGTAGCGACTAGTCAACAGTTTTAAAAAAGATTTGTCATAGTTTTCGATAGTCCATTGAAATCCCGTTGTCGGATTAGCCGGTAAGGTAACCACAAATTGATTTTGTGTGTTATTGACATTTAAGATCATACTCTGCGTTGCATTGCAAATGGCGGCTCCCGCCCAGAGCAGTACAGCCGTTAAAATTTTCATTGTGGATCCAGTAAGCCCTTTGAAATTTAATTATAATACATTCTTTTTTAGCCTCATATGTGTTGGGGATAAGAAATCATAAGGCAGCCTCTCGTTTGAACTTCCTCTTGAATTAATATTCACTTAATGTTCATTAACTAGAATATCTGCTCATAATTTTCAGTCATTGCTTACATGAGTAAATTTCTCCTGTTCATTCCTTTTGCTGCTAAAGAAAATAATTTTTCTCTTTATTTAAGAGCCTTAGAGTGGCGACACAGTATTAGGCAAGCAGGGAAAGAGGCTAAAATTCCCGATGTTGTTGTTTATCGCCAACCTGACGAGGAAGACGGTGACTATGAAGATTACGATGTTCACTTCCGCTTTAATAGTGATAATTGCCCTTCTGATTGCACAATCTATGTCTTGGCCGACGGGTGTGGTGATCCAACTCAGGTTATTAATATCAATAAATATTTTTATCAGCGACGCGAAGAGCCTTACTTCCTTGCGGTAAAAACCATTGCTCAGCGTATGAAATTTTGCGGGTTATCAGCAGAACTTGCCAGTAGGGTTAAGGCCATCAAATTATTCATTTGCGACCCCAATAATTCAAATAAACAACTGGCGATTAATTTTGCCCATGAATTAGGTGCACGTTACAACGACATCACTCTTCAATATTATAATGCTGTGCTTTATAGCCCAAAATTTTCATCAAACAACCTTAAATCCCACAAACGTGCTGAAGTCTTTCTCCAAAATTCGAACTCAGTTAAGCCGATTGAATCAAGACGTGCAAGTGAATATCGACGTTCCATTACTGTTTCAACCGCCTTGCAAAAGCAAATGACAAACATCCCTACCCAACATCAAAGCCTTTCTTTGGTCAGCCTAGACGGTGAAATTCAGATTTCCCCAGAAGAAGATTTCGTTTCAGATGTACTAACCAAGCCGCCTCATCGTAACGAATGTCCAGCAGAAAATGGCTTTGACAAACATAAACCAGAGGGTTCTTCGACAACAGATACAGCAAAGGAAATCCTTCATTCAAGGAATTATCCCAACCAACAAATGTTCTTTCCTCCTCTGAAGAGAAAGAGGAAATCACAGTTTCGACAGAAATATTTGCCGTATGCGCCCATTTAAATTCCCTAGCGTCTTCCAAGTTCACAAAAAATCCTGTATAGTCTTTTATTGGTCAAATAGGGTTATATTACACAATGTGGTCAAAACACGTTAACGCCATTGCTATTATTAATCACCCAATTATCGGCTGAAAAGCCGAATCAATCCCCCACACACACTTAAAATTTGTCCGTCTTAAACCCCCTAGCAATGAGGTTGCGAATGTTTCAGAGAAATTTCAAATTATTTCCTATATTAATGTGGGCTCTAACTTTATCTTTTTTTACCTACCAATTTATTTTGCGTTTATGGCCTGGGCTTATGATGCACCAAATCATGGGACAATTTTCAATTGATGCCAGTCATTTTGGCCTATTGGCTGCACTCTACTACTACGGCTATTCGGGAATGCAGATCCCTGCTGCCATTCTCCTGGAACGCTTTAAAATTCGCTACGTCGTTGCCTCTTTTGTAATAATCTGTGGTCTTGCCACTCTTATGTTTACTTACACCAATTCTTGGTACTTAGCTTGTATAAGCCGTTTTCTAGTTGGTGCCGGATCGGCAATTGGTTTTCTTGCTGTATCAAAAGTGATTTCGCAGTGGTTTTCAAAAGACAGCTACGCGAAAATGATCGGTTTTTCATTCAGCATTGGTTTATTGGGGGCAATATATGGAGGCAAGCCTATCAGTATGCTGATTGAACAGCATGACTGGCAATCAGTTGCTTTCGTTTTGACTCTGGTTTCTTTAGCTCTTGGATTCTGCATTTTATTTTTTCTGCGCAGTCCACAGACAACCAGCCAACCCGATCAAAAAACATTTAATGCAAAGCAATTTAAAGAGGTAATGGCCTGTCCTTCGCTGTGGGTTTTGGCCATTGCCAATTTTATGATGGTCGGTTCTCTTGAAGGATTTGCAGACGTTTGGGGGGTCCCCTATTTGATTACTTCTTTTGCAATTACTAAAGGCGAAGCAGCTCAATTAGTATCATTTATTTTTGTAGGAATGCTATTCGGCGGCCCCATCCTGGCCTTTTTAAGTAAAAAAATAGGAAAATACACTGTAATCAGCTTGGCTGGTTTGGTCATGGCACTCAGTTTTAAGCTGTTATTATCTACACATGTCTATCATTCCTATGGATTGGCTTGCTTATTCCTGGTTATAGGGATGATGTGCTGTTATCAAGTGATTATCTTTGCTGCCGGTGCTGATTTGGTCCAAACTAAATTACTGGGTGTATCTGTTGCTTTCCTAAACTGCGTAAATATGCTTGGAGGATCCTTTTTCCATAGCGTAATTGGCCATGCTATGGATGCGACTTGGTCAGGTGCCATGAGTTCTGAGGGTGTTCGTCAATATAATCTCGAATCTTATCAAATGTCTTTGCAGCTTATCCCTTATTGCGCAATTGCAGGAGCGTGTTTGGTCGCTCTAATAGGCTTTCATTCACGCCGACGCGCAATCCTTCAATCATAAGCGATTTAGCCCAAGCCAGTTGGAATGCTCAGGCTTGGGCTTTCCAGAGACAGGGTGAATACTGAGCCCGTATTAACCTAGTCTTAGGCGATGTTAATTGTTCCTTGCAAATACAATCGGCAATCTCCTGTTAGCAAAACCCGGTTGTCCTTCACCTCACAAATCAACTGACCTTTTCGCTTTCCACCTTGTAAAGCATGAATGGTTGTTTTTCCCAAATATTCCGCCCAATAAGGAGCAATAACACAATGAGCAGAACCGGTTACTGGATCCTCCGGAACATCACAGCCTGGATAAAAACAACGTGAATAAACATCAAAATCTTTCGATCGAGCCGTTAAAATTATGCCTCGATTTTGCAATACGCTTACTGCTGCCAAATCGGGCTGTGCTTTTTGGACGTCTTTTTCATCTTCTAAAACGAACAGTAAATCAAATGTACTTTGATAGACCGCCCTCGGGATAACTCTAACAGCATCTAATAAGGATTCTGAAGGTGTAATTTCTTTGTAAGGCAGAGAGGGAAAATCCAGTTGCAGTTGGCTGCCTTGTCTCCTAACATTTAAAATCCCACTTTGGCTTTTAAATCGTATAGAGGGAGATTGTTCACCCAGCACCTCAAATAGGACAAAAGCACTGGCTAAAGTGGCATGACCGCATAATGCTACCTCACTGTTGGGGGTAAACCAACGAATGTGATATTCATCCCCTTCTTTCACAATAAACGCCGTTTCCGAGAGGTTATTTTCACTGGCTATAGCTTGCATCAAGCGATCATCAAGCCAATTGTCAAGAGGACAAACAGCAGCAGGATTACCTGTAAACAATTGGCTGGTGAAAGCATCAACTTGATAAAGAGATAGAGCATTCATAATTAAACTCCTAAACAACGGGAATAATCCATGTTAACATAGCAAGCTATACATTAGCAATGCATCAAAATAAAATGGAAAAATAACCCATGTACACATCAACCCTTTTAAAGAAAGCAAATCGTTTGTTGATAAAAAAAGCCAATGAATTATTAAAGCCTTATCAAATTACCCATGCTTACAGTTCATTTTTAATGGAGTTGTTCCGGCAAGAAGGTTTAAGTCAAGCTGAAATGAGTAAACGCATTGGTATTGAGCAACCCACCGCTGTAAGAACATTAGATAGAATGGAGCGCGATGGATTTATTTTTCGCACCCCATCCCCTTCAGACCGTCGGCTTTATTTAATCTATCCAACGGAGAAAGCATTGAAAGTAAAAATTCATATGGATGCTTGTGCCCAGACCTTAAATGAATTAGCCCTTCAGGATTTCAATGAGGAAGAAAAAAAACTGTTCAATCAACTGATCAAACGATTAAATGACAATTTGGAGAAGAGATAATTTCCTGTACCTGTGATATAACTCTAGAATGATATGGAGCGAGAGGAAGCATGAAAGCTATCGGTTACCAAGATTCTCTTCCTATTGAGAATGAACATTCACTACTGGATATCGAGCTTCCCAGGCCTAAAGCAAGTGGCCGCGATGTGTTGGTGGAGGTTAGGGCTATTGCAGTAAATCCCGTAGATACTAAAGTTCGTTTAAGGGAGCAACCTTCTTCCGGTCAATACCGCGTTTTAGGATGGGATGCCGCAGGTGTGGTTAAGGAAGTTGGTGAGCACGTTATATTTTTTCAACCTGGTGATGAGGTTTGGTATGCTGGAGATATTACTCGCCCCGGCTGCAACAGCGAATTTCATTTGGTCGATGAACGAATTGTTGGCCGAAAACCTAAACAAGTATCATTTGAAGAAGCAGCAGCCCTCCCCCTGACTTCTATAACCTCATGGGAGCTGCTGTTTGATCGCTTAGGGGTTACAGCAAGCGAGAAGGGCAGCCTATTAATAACGGGAGCAGCCGGAGGAGTGGGCTCTATTTTAGTTCAACTTGCAAAACAGCTAACCACTTTAACCATCATTGGCACGGCGAGCCGTGAAGAATCGAAGCAATGGGCTTTGCAGCAAGGAGCTCACTACGTTATCAATCATAGTCAACCCATGAAAGAACAACTGAACTCCATCGGAATTGGCGAAGTGGATTATGTCGCAAGCCTCACCCATACCGATGCGCATGCCCAGGAATTAGTAAACTGCTTAAAACCTCAAGCCAAATTGGCTTTAATTGATGATCCAGAACAGCTGGATATCCGTATTTTCAAAGCAAAAAGCATTTCCATTCATTGGGAGATGATGTATACCCGCTCAATGTTTAAAACAGCGGATATGGTAAGGCAACACCATATTCTTAATGAAGTCTCCCACCTGGTAGACGTTGGGTTAATTAAAACAACCATTCAGGAAAATTTTGGTCCCATTAACGCCCAAAATTTAAGAAAGGCGCACAAGCTACTTGAAAGCGGACAATCCAGAGGAAAGATCGTGCTCTCGGGATTTGCTTAAGTCTTTCTTGCCATCTCACAAGCGTCAGCATACTATTTCAAAAGCAACTGCTAACCTCATAGCAACCATGTTAATGTTAATCAAAGGGTAAACACTTAAGAACTGTAGCTATCCCTAGCAAACATGTTATCTAGATACTTTCTTTTCAACTTATTCGAACTGATTAACACAATATCAAAAAACAATTAAATCATTGAACAGGGAAAATTGAGCATGCACTTGTGCACTGGGCTTCCTGTGTAACCTCTCCTCTCCCCTGTAATTGTAATTGCAGTTTTCTTGCAATTTATTATAGGAACAGCAAATTTAAAGTGGCTCAACAAGAGCCACCTTATTAAATAGACAACATCAGAAAAATTGACGAATCCTCCCCAATAAATTCGAATTTTCTTTCTCATCATAAACTTCATTCGTATTAAACGCGTATTCACTCGCTTGATCAACGAGACCCGCCGTGGTCGTTTTTAGCAGGCCAAAAAATCCTAAAACAAAAGTGAAAATGTCACGTCCGGTATTTAATAGGTCGTATTTGTTCTTGTTTGTAGAACCATAGGGGTTTTTATCATGATAAAAGTCTTCAAAAACAGCTTGAATTCCATCAATGGTCTTCTCGCGCTCAATACTCTTAACCAACTCCCCTGCAATGTGTTTTTTTTCACTAACACACAATAAACCAAAAAAATGGGGTCCTCTGTCTTTACAAAGAACTTCACTGTAATTTTTTAATTTTTGAAACAGTTCAGAGTTTATAAAAGTCTTTGCTGCGGGAGTATAGGATTCCTCTTCAGTATAAAGACGCTTGGGGTAAGTAAGATACGTATCGGGAAAAAGGATCTGTTTTTCTTTTTTTAAGATGCGTAAGTGCTGAGCCAATAAATCCATTTGCCCTTGTGGAACTTCATCTCTCTTTTCCTTTAAGTATTTGGCAAGTACCCAAACGGACTGGGCATAAGCCTCAAAAGCATGCTTGGTGGGAGGATGTTCTTTCCTTAAGGCTTCCAGACACTTCTCTGCCATTTCACTATGTACCTTAAAAGACTCCTTCAGGTTTGGTACGACAGTTGCCACACCGGTTCGTTGACAAAGGATCTGCAAATTTCTTGTATATTCAAGGATTGAATCTAATTCGTAGCGCATAATTCCCTCATATGGACATGTCGGATTTTATTATAACGATCAAAATCTGAAATATCACAATAATTTATCAAATTTGAAAGACTTCGCTATACTCTTAACAAACCCAGGGCTTCCTTTAAAGGACAAAAGTGAGTCTTGTCAATTCATCTCAAGTGGACTGTTTAATCATCGGCGCAGGACCTGCAGGCTTGACTGCTGCGATTTATCTGGCGCGATACCAGCGAACCATTCGGATTTACGACTTTGGTAGAAGCCGAGCATCTTTAATTCCTACCTCTCACAATTATCCTGCCTTTCCAGATGGTATTTCAGGCAAAGATTTGTTAAACCGGCTAAAAGAGCAATTGAGCCGATATGACATCTATGTTCAATCAGAACAGGTGACTGATTTGGAACGGGGAGATTCTGGTTTCATTGTTAGTACTGCAACAGCAAAAATACGAGCCAATTCCGTTATATTGGCGACAGGAGTCATTGACATTGAACCGAAATTGCCCGCTATTAAAGATGCCATTGCCAACGGCCTGCTCCGTCATTGCCCGATTTGTGATGGCTATGAGGTCAGAAATCAAAAAATCGCCATTTTAGGTCAGGGAATCAAAGGTTTGAATGAGGCTTTATTCATCAGACATTATTCACCTTATATTTTCTTACTCACCTGCGGCAAACTGCTTCGAACTGGTTCAAAACGAAAAAATGCAGCAGAACAAGCCAAAATTGTCGTAATTGAAGAGCCGATATGTCGCATTGAATTAGAAAAAGATAAACCTTCAACCATTTATTTTAAAGAACATCCTCCTTTAAAAGTGGATACAATTTATTCCGCTTTAGGCTATAAGATGAATAATGAATTAGGTTTAAGAGTAGGTGCAAAACACAGTAAAGGAGTCTTGGTGGTAAATGATCATCAAGAAACTAGCGTTGCTGGTTTATACGCGATTGGGGATGTTGTTTCAGAGTTAAACCAAATTTGTACTGCTCAAGGACAAGCAGCCATGGCTGCAACAGATATTCATAATAAATTATTATCCAGTAAATAAATCCACCTGAAGGTGGAATAATAAGACTCTAGCCTTCATCTTCGCAGCTCTTCATTGAACCTACCTTGCAATATAGTTGATGACTCCTCATTAATCGTTTGCGTGCATTGACTTAATAGGGACAGTTCTTATGCTTGACATGACTTTCCTATCCCTTCTAAATTAAAAATTATAATTGGAGCAGCAGAATTATGATAACCGTCCCTCCGACAACCCTTGTTCAATTATCGGATATTCATTACTCCGGAGATAATCCCTTGAAAGGGCTTAACAAACTTCCTGCAGAGGGGCTTCAACAAGTACTTAAGCATCTTGAAGAAAACATTCCTGGCGACAAAACCATTATTTTGACCGGTGATCTTGTGGATTCACCTGAGCCTGCTTTTTACGAGGAATTGGCTTCTATCTTCAAATCTCTTCCTCATAAGGTACTAACTATCCCAGGAAATCACGACTCCCTGGAAATGATGGAGAAACATCTTTTCGGTCATAATATTTTCTCTTCTTTTTCATTGACTACTGAAAACTGGTTAATTCTCTTATGTGATACCAATCATCCAACTCAAGTTGAGCACGCAGGACGTATTATCAGTAAGGATTTGCAAGCCCTTGAACAAGCTCTCATGGCACACCCTAATCAGAATGCACTGATATTTATGCACCACCCGCCTGTTTCTTTCGGTGCAGCCTGGTTTAAACAAATCATTTTAGAAAATGCAGCGGAATTTAACAGCACCATTGAGCGTTTTGAGCAAGTGAAAGCCATTATCTTCGGTCACGCCCATACTGAATTTAGCCTGTTGCGTCAAAAAAAATTATATTTGGGTTGTCCCTCAACCTGGATTCAATTTAACCATTCCTTAAATGAACAACTTGGTTTTACTGCTGCTCCTTCCGCCTACATGAGTTACCGTCTTTACCGAGATGGCTCTCTTTTATTCCAAACACATTACTGTTGGCCTTAACTCATCAATAAAAACACATTATGGTAAAATTGTTTATCTAAAATAAAATATTTTTAAATGAATCATTTATCTTTACGCAGTTATCAGAACGAAAGTTCTTGCCATAGCCATGAATACGCCCAAGTTGTTTTACCAGTGCGCGGCACACTAGAACTGGAAATTGAGGGACAGGGGGGACTGGTCGACCAGAATCATTTGGCTTTTATTGCTCCTGGAAAAAAGCACTGTTTTTCAGGAAGCGAACAGAATCTCTTTGTGGTTGCAGACATTCCGGAGCGATGGTTCAAAATTAACAAACTACAAGTTTTTACTCCTGTCACTGACACCTTAAAAAGCTTTGTTGCTTTTGCACGTACCTGCCTTCAAAATGAAGCGTTGGTTGACAATACTTTAATCTGCCAGCTTTTACTCTCCATGTTATCAGCAGGCAGTTTTAAAACGCATTCTTGTGTAGAGTTTGTCAAAAGCTATATTGAGAAGCAATTGACCTCCCCTGTCAACCTCACAAAGCTCACGATGCATTGTCATCTGAGTAAAAGCCAACTTCAGCGGCATTTTCGAGAAGCCACTGGTTTGGCAATTGGCGAATATTGGCGCATGAGAAAATTGGAATATGGGAAATTACTCCTTTCTCAAACCACTATGACAATTGAACAAATTGCTCACGCACTGGGTTATTCAAATCTTACCGCTTTCAGTCGACGCTTCCATAACCACTTTGCTATGTCGCCCTCTCACTGTCGCAAAATGCTGCAAACAGCAAACAATATGCGCCTTAAGGATAATACAGAAAACGAATTGCCCTGATAGAATAAGATTCAAATCAATTCGCGAAAGCAGCCTATGTCCAATACGCCTTACTCACAATCACTATCAGGGATTGTCTTCTTAATTCTTGCGCAAATGATGGTGGGAATAAATATCGTCGCATCAAAGCTGTTAATACCCAATATATCGGCATTTGTCCTTTTGGAAATGCGCTTTGGGTTGGCAGCAATTCTTCTTTTAATTCTGCATTATTTACATCGTGGCAAAAAAGCGTCCAAAGTTAACCCTCTTCGAACGCTTACAAGCCGAGATTGGTTTTTTATTTTAGCCCAAGCCTTGTCAGCTGGTTTCCTATTTAATGTGTTAATGCTCATGGGCCTGCATTATACGGGTGCTAATGAAGCAGCTATCATTACCAGCACCTTGCCAGCAATAATCGCTGTCCTGTCCTGGGTACTCCTTCGGGAAAGGGTTGGGGGAAAGCAAAGTTTTTCTATTATTCTGGCAACCTTGGGATTATTGGTCATTGCTTATGACAAATTAACCCCTTCCCAGGGATATCATTCATTCTTTGGTGATTTTCTTATTGTTGTATCATTACTTCCTGAAGCGGCTTATTATGTGCTGTGTAAACTACATCCCAATAAACTGCCTGTATTCCTCATCTCAGCCTTAATGAATGGGATTAATGCCATTGTAATTTTACCGATTGCACTGTCATTGGCACCACATGTTCCCGATTTAGGAATAGATGCCTGGCTTATCATTTTCCTTTTAGGACTAAGTTCGGGCTTGTTTTATGTGTTTTGGTTTTTTGGCTATCAACAAGTGGATAGCACCATGGCTTCTTTGTCCACTACAGTCATGCCAGTTGCAACCGTCTTGTTTGCCTGGGCTATTTTGGGCGAACGATTAACGCTCACCCAAAGCTTTGGTATGCTACTCGTTTTATTTTCTATAGTGGCCTATGCCCGTAAATAAATCCTTTTGACTCTAATCAACCGCAGCACCATCCATGAATTTCCGTCGCCTAATTCTTGGGAAAAACGGTGTTATTTTTATCAGAAAATCATAAGCCATGATTAGAGCCCCAATTGCAAACACGATATCCCCCGGAGCTCTTAACCATTGCCATAATAAAGTGGAATTATAAAATTCAAGACTTCGTGCATGAGCAACGCCATGTACATATACATCCATTAGTTGCGCCCAGCCGACCGGGAAAAAATTAAGGAAAATCCATAGAAGAAGCCCGGCATTGTAAAGCCAAAAGGCCCAAACTCCAGGTCTGTCATTCCAGGTAAGTTGATTGCCCGCAGCGTAGCGTAAGCAAAAATAAATCAATCCTAGCGCTAATAGTCCAAACGCACCGAACAAAGCTGTGTGGGCATGGTTTAAACTTAAAAAAGTACCATGTTCATAATAATTAATGAGTGGCGCATTGAGCGTGCCGCCACCAAATACACCTGCTCCCACAAAATTCCAGAAAGCAGCGCCTAAAATATATAAATAAGCCAGGTTATAGGTGAATTCTCCTCGTTTCTTAATCAATTGACGCTGCTCAATGGCATCTATAATCAATAACACAAGCGGCAACACTTCAATAAAAGAAAACATGGTTCCAAGTGGGACCCACATGTCTGGGCCGCCCGTCCAGTACCAGTGATGACCTGTACCAATAACTCCTCCGAGAAAAATGAGGATGGATTCAAAAAGAACAGTACGTTCAGCCAAGCCTCTGGTGACCAAACCTGTTCCCATCAGTAAATAAGCTGTTGAGCACGTGGCAAAAAACTCAAAAGACTGCTCAACCCAAAGGTGAACAACCCACCAACGCCAAAAATCCGTTATAGTAAATGATTTCTCAATGCCGGTGAGTGGGATCATTCCAAAACAGTAGAGAACAGCTACATTGATGGTGCTCGCCCAAAACAAATGCTCTAAATGAATTTTCCCAGTCCAAAATTCAATGGTTGCTCTCTTTAAACCAGCCCATGTCGGCCACATCCCCCTGAAAACAATGAAGCTCCAAAGAAATAGGCCAATGCAAAAGCCAATTTGCCAAAGTCTGCCTAATTGAATATAAGATAGTCCCTGATTTCCTAACCAAAACCAGCTTCTATCAATATATCCCATTATCCCTAAATAGTTTCCAACAAGGGCTCCAAAGACGATAAAAAGCGTAACCCAAAATAAGATATCAACCAGATACCCCTGCCCAGAAGCCTCACGACCACTAATTATTGGCGCCAGAAAAATGGCGGCACTAATCCAGGAAATGCCTATCCAAACGATAGGAGTTTGGGTGTGAACATCCCGAAGAAAATTAAAAGGAAGAAAGGCATTGATGTTAATGCCATAAAAGCCCCCACGCTCCGCGTAGTAATGAGCCATTATTGAACCCACCAGAATTTGCAGCAACAAAACAAGAGCTGCTGTAACAAAATATTGCCCTACTTTTTTTTGACTCGGGGTCAGCGGACGGAATTCGAGGAAAATGGGCTCCATGACGCCAATATTTACGTCGCTTAGATAGCGGTGATAAATATATAACACCACGCCAAAGCCCAAAAAAACAAAGCAAAATGAAATCCAGGTCCAATAAAAAGTACTATTGGTAGGTGCATTACCTACAGTCGGTTCATAGGGCCAGTTATTGGTGTAGGAGAAATTTTTACCCGGCCGATGCGCTATGGTCGTTAATGATGAATAAATTAGGAAATCTGCAGTTTGCAAGGCAGTTTGCTCATTCAGGCTATACGCCTGCACATAGCCCCGCTGCAAATCATGTGTCAACAGTTCTTTAGAAATCTCAATTTGCAATTGCCTGACAGCTTTTGCAACAGGCATAGGTAATACTGCAGTATCCTGCTCCAAATTAATTGTATGCAAGATATTTTGCATGGTTTTGCGGGTGACATATTGATCGCCCTCTGATAGGCTTGCAAAATTTTTTCCAAACCGGGTAAGCGCCAGTTCGTTTTCAACCAGCCCTCCCAAACGAACAAGGTATTTTGCGGTGTAATCCTCACCAAAATAAGAGCCCATACCGTATATGCTTCCATAATCCATTAGATCCGCTCGCTGGAATCCAGCTTTTCCGGCTACGATATCATTCCCGGTCATGATTATCTCGCCGGTGGGAGCTAGGAATTGTTTAGGAAGGGGTGGTGCTAACTCGTAGGTCTTGAACGTTCCCCAGATAAGCACGGCAAAGCACCCTACAGCCGTAAGCAAAAGAATCCATTTCAGCACGAAAGACACTTGATCATTGGCTTGGATAGTACTTGTTCCTGCGGTTTTTGTATCCATCTTCTTCCCTGACATCTTCCATCGAGTGATAAGCCAAAGAATATAATTGCATAATCTGAGAAAGAAAAGCATGAGCTACAATTACTATTAAGAAATGCAAAGATGGAGAACCACATGAGTGACAGAAAACCAGGCTTTAAACACCGGGAACTCAGCCATGGCGACTCAGCAAATCCGGGCAATATGTATCCTGAAAACAATCGCAAGCCTAAAAAACTGGATAAAAAAGGTATCAATGAGCATCGACGGACAAAACATGTGGATGAATAACCTATAGCTGAGATTAATCTGCATTTTTGATTTCGGCAGAAATGGCCGCTGCTTCTGATTCATTTAGAGCTGGAGCTTCATGGATATGAATCAAAGGAGCAGAGTCACGATGCAAATCCCATTTATCCGTAATTTCTTCTGTTTTATTTAATGCATCCAGATTTTTAATGATCGCTAATAATTGTTTTGTTTCACCTTTCGAGAGGATCAACGAAGTACTGTCCTCAAATTTTTGTTCTATTTCTTCCATGGAAAGTGGATTTTGGCTTGTCCCCTTAGGGTATTTAACTCGTTTTTCGTGACGTTGTTGTGAGTGGCTAATTACTTTAACGATGCTCCCCATATTTCTGCTCTGTTCCTTGGTAGCAATGACATCTTCATACAAATGGATTTTACTTGCAAGAAGTTGCACATCCGGGTTATGGAGTACTTCTTCCTTATAAGTAAACATTTTTGGCGGACCTTGCAATAAAGCCAGGGCCAAAGTAAATACCATACTAAATTGGGCCTCCATCAAGTTTTTCGGATGCCGAATTTTTCCCACGTGATTGAGTACAAATCGACTGGTACCCACTTCAATTTTCTGAATGTCTTCTGGCCTTAATTGATAACATTTGCAAATATCAAGCAGCGCTTCCAAAGCCGCATGGATGCTGAATGGGCAATTGTAGTACTTAAAAGAAGTGTCCGTTAGTAAGTATTTCTCTCCAAGATGTTTGGTTAATCTGGGCATATGAGTACCATTATCAAACACATGGCAAACGCCAAATTTCCCTTCAAAAATGGAGGATGGGCCGCTAAGACCTTGGGCTGCAAGATAGGCGGCTTTGATGCCGGCACTAGCCGCAATAGCGCAATGCATTCGTTTCGCCGTCCCCCCTGTTTGAGTATACTCCCATAAACCTCCGGAAAAACTACCCGCAATGCTAAACGCATTAACACACTCTTGTTGATTTAATTCCAGCAATAAACCCGCAGTGATAGCCGCAGCAAAGGGACCAGCAACGGTTGGGGTATGGAAACCCTTTGCATGGCAAGATGGAATTGCATAGGCAATCCGAACCATAATTTCCACACCCGCGGCAATCGCAGCCAACACTTTGCTCATATTGGCACCGACCTGATTGGCTATTGCAAATGCGGTTGGAATCACGACTGCCCCGGGATGAGTAATGGCAAGAACGTGCGTATCATCAAAATCTTGCGCATGGCCAAAGCTGGCATTGATAAATGCGGTCTGTTCAGGAGAAAGCAAGTCCCCAAAATAGGCCACTTTAGCTCTACCAATTGCGGGAAATTGGGTGATTGCTTGATAAGTGGCTTGACTCCAGGGGAATTGCGAGCCCCCCAAGATTAAACCGATTTTATCAATTAATAATTTAGTCAGGAACTTGGAAAGATCAGGGGAGATGTTCTGCTTGTAAAGAGACAGAGCAAATTCTGTAAATTCATGAGCTATAAAACGTGTTGACATGATATTCCTTTTTGGACCTGGCGCCTATATCCACGCGATAACACGCCTTATACATTTAGTATATACGGCCGAGGAACTTATGGAGGAAGGAAGAGCCTATACTCTCCCCAGGATCAACATTCAGGATAGTGTAGGAGCCAGAGTCGATTTTAAGGAGTTGGTGTAGGAGATGGCAGCGGAGATTTCCTCGAGCAGAACCTTGTTGCTTTTATGTTTGTGCCATTTAAGTGGTGTACCTGAATTGTTGTTTGTAAAATTAACGTAGACACGAAGATCATTTAAGCATTTTTTTAAATCATCGACAGGAATATCACTCATCTTTTCAATGTCGAATAATTCACAGAATAATTTTCCAAGTGCGGAACGGTCCTTGACTGAGTCCTCAAACAAATATTCACTATCGACTGCCTTAAACCCGAATAAGAACGCTCCAGCTAAAGCGCGCCTCAAGAATTCGTTGATAAGTTTTGGAGTGACAACAATAGGGGCTTTAAACGCTTTTGCCCACACATTGTAGTCCAACTGATGCGTTTCAATATGGTTCGTAATATTGATCAGGAAATTAATATCACTTTTTCGAACTGGATTGTCCGTATCCGAACGAAAAAGACCGAGAAATCGGTTCCTGTCCATTTGGGCACGCTCTGTCTTATAATTTATGGCCAAATACTTTCCAAATTCAATTAATTCCTCAAGCGTGGCGACGGTAAAAGGCATTTTATTCTCCCTGTGAAATGCTGCAAAATAGAGAATTTAATATACTTTTTTCTTGTAAGGAAAGGTAGCACTAAAGAATAAAAATGAGCTTAAAAAGCATTGAGGGGAAATGGGCGGACAAGCCGCCCAAGCTTTTAGGGAGAGACAGAAAAATAAGTTTCATCATAGGGATAACAAGTCCATTGAACCGTTTGCCCGCCCATATTCACTGAAATCACTTGGGTATTTAAGGAAGCTAGACTCGGTTGGGCTTCAGCATAACATACACGGTTTGTACCCCCGACTGTTACGTAATGGTAGCTGGTTGAAGTTGTAGTCGTGTATTTTTCGGGTAAATAATACACATCTCCTTTTTGCTCAAGCACTACGGGTTCCCCAGTAATTACAACCTTATCCGCAAAGGACGAAACGCTAAATACTGCAAGCAATAAAGAAACAATACCAAAGAAAAAAGTTCTCATCGTCATATCTCCAGTTGGTTAGTAAAGCTGGTAAATAGACAACTGTAAGTGTCTACCCTGACAAAAGCTCCTGTTAAATGATAATTCCTCTTTAAGTTTAGCACTGAATTGTTTCTACAACGCAACTAGTATTTTGCTGTCGCATCACTTGCAGGAAACGTACCCTCTACCGTTTTATCCAGCAGCCTTTCCTCATGTTGGGATTGTTTATCTTTTTCCTCTTCTTTAGTATTTTCATGCTTTGCCGTTTTGGAAGAATGCACATGCTGATTGCAAAGTTTTGCCATAATAAACTCCTTAACAATAGCTCCTTTAATTAATTATAGTAGCGAGGCTGCTGACTCATGCCTCATTTGGATGGATTTTCTCACTTCACAAATAGTTTTTCCGTCCCAAATGTAATCATAATGTCCAGCCTGTACGGGTAAAGTTAAAGCAGGTGGTCTAAAAATAGCTAAACATTTAGCCTCAGGTGCGTTATTGCGAACACTGGGGTAGAGAATACCCCACTCATTTTGACGTTTAATCTCACGCCCCAGCTGCTGACTTTTCTCATAAGAATTCACGTCGGGATCCAGATAATCTTTATGTTCGTTGCTGCATAGATTAACCAAAGGCTTTTTCACTAGAGCAACGTACTCTCTCATCTGAATCACACAGGGCGGCTCCTGCGAGGCAGTTAGAAAGCGTTCGCGATGAAATTTTGTTTCGGCGATAGCTGTTCTAATGGACTCCCCAGCATAGTAAACACCATAGGAGGTCCCATCACTAAATCTTGAGAAACCAAAATGAGTAAAAGCGGCCATCAAAGGTGTGGAGCCTACTCCACCTATCCAATCTTCTTTGGCAACTAAAGAAATATGGCCATATTCTGTAATTAAACGATCATTGGTCAATCCTTCCAGATAGGCGAGCTGTTCAAGCTCCTCTGAAGTTTCGGCCCAATCAAATAAACTTATTGGCGGATAGCGAGAAGGAATAAGGCGGTGTGATCTTCCCTTAAATTCTGTATAGCAAAACATCCCTATTAATATCCTCTCCAAAAATCAAGAAATCTGCGCACTTCGGCCAGCCGCAATAGACTACCTTCCATTAAATAGGCTCTGGGTGTTAAACCATTAAAAGGGGGTAAGCTGTTTTCTCTATCAATCCAGGACATAGCTTGGTTGCTGTCCACAAATAAAATGCGTAAATCCTTATAAATGCCTAACAACAGTGATATACGTTCTTTTTCATCGCGAGTTAGATTTCCATCATGTTTGCTAATCCCTTTGTAATAGGAGGAAGCTGGCATATTACCCATCAATGTGAGCGCTTCTTCCTTGCTGAAATGAAACCGTTCAATCAAGTTTTTGAGGGCTTTCCATGCTACCTCGTTAGAAACAGAAGCAGAAGGTTGAATTACAGTTTTCATGGCAGTCGTTTTTGTCTCACTATGCGTACAATATATTCTATTTTTAAATTATTGTCTAATTTTAGAATTAAAGTGCCCCGTAATTCGAATTGCGCAATTTAAATAATAAAAGGATTGTATTTATTATGGTTGGGTAGTTTAACGCCGTCGGGTTGTGGTGTTTCAATTGGCTTTTAAATCACCGCCTGGATACAAAGGGATTGTCTTTAATATAAAAGCGTAGCAATTCATCAGCCCATTGCTTAGCGTAGCCTACGCCAATTCTTGTTTTTTGGGTGATAATGAATTCAGGCTCACCCGCTTGTTCAGCAATATAAAGCGTTTCACTCAGCAGATCATGGCCATTGTGCTGCTTATTTATTTCCAAAGCTTTGCAAAGTAAACCAGGCCCCTGCGTTCGCTGAGAAATATTGCAAACAGGTTCGATAGCCCGCAATAAAACGGCAGAACCACTTCCCTCACCTTCTGTCACCACATTCAAGCAGTGATGAATTCCGTAGATGAGATAAACATAGGCATAGCCAGGAGGACCAAACATTATTTTAGTACGTGGGGTGATTCCCTTCGAAGAGTGAGCCGCCAAGTCGTGGGAACCCAAATAAGCCTCTACTTCAACAATTCGTCCGATACGTTCACAACCATTTTTGACGTGCACTAAATATTTTCCCAACAGTTCTTGTGCGACAGTGATGGTAGTTCGGTTATAAAATTCTCTTGTTAATTTCTTCATAAAATCTTTTAGAATGCAGCGATACAAATATAGACGAAATTTCACCAGAAGCACAATGCACAAATTAGGTGCATTTAGTATAATCGATGCCTATGTCTTTGTTCAATAAATGATTTATTTTTTGAAATATTCAATTAATGCTTAGTCAAATCCATTTTTTTTGTCTATTCTTGTAGAAGTACATGATTAAGGGAATAAAAAAATGTCAAATAAAAGCAAATCGCTAGGTCTGGGAGTTATGCTATTACCTCTTCCATTATTTGCAAGCTCTCCTACCATGGAAATGACAAAAGACGATTGGTTATCCAAATTAAAAGATGTTGCCCCTACAGTTATATGCAAAGGTTTTTTGGAAGAACCTTCTCTCAAAAAGCGAATGGACGAATTAAAAATCGATAATGAAAAATGCATGTCTTTAATCCCGGCGAGCTTTGACAAATGTCAAAAGCAATACTATTCGAGCTTACCCGCCAACATGAATGCTCAAAGTGCAGCAACCTGGGGACATACTCTTGGGGAATGCATAGGAACAGACTTTGCTACTAAATATCTGGTACCCAATTCGCAATCCAATGCTCCCGGCTCAAGCAGTTCTTCCGGTGATATTCCGAAAGATCAGTGGCTTTCCCAACTTAAGAGTCTTGCACCAACGATGATTTGCAACGGCTTTTTTGAAGACGAGTCAATTAAGAAAAAACTTCAAGACCGGGGAATAGACAATGCCAAGTGCGTTACTTTAATTCCTGCCAGTTTTGATAAATGCCAAAACGAATTTTATTCAAATTTGCCGGGTACACTCAATGCAGAAAATGCAAACACCTGGGGTCATAAGATGGGTGAATGCATAGGTACGGATTTTGCCAAACAATATTTAGTTTCCTCAGAAGCAAAGAGCAACGCCCCTCAGAAAAGCAGCAGTCCTTCGGAGGCGAGCAGCAAAGATAATCAATAGATTTAACAGTTAATCATGCATGGCTATCGTTAGATAGCCATTCTGATGCTTTGGCAGCCCTCTTTGCTATATTAACAATAGAACTCATTAAAGCCATGAGGCTTTATGCCTACAGCCAATCGTCTCATTCATGAACATAGCCCTTATTTGCTGCAGCATGCCTATAACCCTGTAGAATGGTATCCATGGGGAGATGAGGCTTTGGAAAAAGCCAAACTCGAAAACAAACCCATTTTACTCTCCATTGGTTATGCTGCATGTCACTGGTGTCACGTCATGGCACATGAGTCTTTTGAAAATGAAGAAACCGCTGCACTGATGAATCAACTCTTCATTAACATAAAGGTAGATAAAGAAGAGCGGCCAGATCTCGATAAAATTTATCAAACAGCCCATTATTACTTAAGTCAACAAAGCGGTGGCTGGCCTTTAACTATTTTTTTAACCTCGGATTTAACCCCTTTCTTCAGCGGTACTTATTTCCCCCCCGAAGATCGTTATCAATTACCAGGCTTTAGAAAAGTTCTGAATGTCATTGCAATGCTTTATAAAAACCAACCTCATGATCTAAAAAAACAAGGTTTGGAATTGAAACGAATTTTGCAACAAGAAGCTAAGTCCTCCAGTGATTCTTTAAACGAAACTCCGCTGAAACTCGCCCTGAACACGTTAGCACAAAATTTCGACTCAAAGCATGGCGGTTTTGGCAGTGCTCCAAAATTTCCTCAGGCGAGTAAATTGGAGTTTCTTCTGAGCTATCAATCTCCTTTAGCTTTAAGCAGCTTAAAAAAAATGGCAAAAGGAGGTTTGTATGACCAATTAGGCGCGGGTTTTTATCGCTATTCGGTAGATAATCAATGGATGATTCCCCATTTTGAAAAGATGCTTTACGACAATGGACAATTGCTGACGCTCTATAGTCTCGCTGCCCCTGAGTATCCTACAAATTTTTTTAAAACTATAATTCGCGATACGGCCGATTGGGCCATACGCGAAATGCAATCAGAGGACGGTGGTTTTTATTCCAGTCTAGACGCAGATTCTGAGGGAGAAGAAGGAAAGTTTTATCGTTGGGATCGCAAAGAAATTCAATCCCTCCTCACCCCTGAAGAATATGCGGTCGCCTCTCTAATGTTTGGTTTAACAAAAACCCCAAATTTTGAAGGATTTTGGCATTTATATCTGAATCAAAGTTCACAGTCGATTGCTAAGGCTCTCTCAATATCCATTCAATCAACCCACAATCTTCTTCGTTCCGCAAGAACCAAACTATTTCAAGCCCGTTCTACGCGCATTCCCCCATTTCGAGACGATAAGATTTTAACTTCCTGGAATGCATTAATGATAAAAGGCATGCTTTTAGCCGCCAGAGAGCTTAAGGAGGACAAATACCTTGATGCTGCCCATAAAGCCCTTTCATTCATACAAAGTAATTTATGGAATGGCCAGCAGTTAAAAGCTTGTTTTAAAGATGGAGAAGCTTATTTATCAGCTTATCTCGATGACTATGCGTTCTTATTAGACAGTTTGCTCGCGTCTCTTCAAGTATCCTGGAACAGTGAGCATTTGCTATTTGCCATTGAAATAGCCGAAGCAGCACTGTCTCAATTTGCTGATAAAAACGCTGGGGGCTTCTTTTTTACTGCCGAAAACCATGAGGAATTGCTCTTTCGCCCTAAACCGATGATGGATGATGCCATTCCCTCAGGCAATGGTATTTTATCCCGCGCGATCCTTCTTCTTGGTTATTTGCTCGGCGAAAACCGTTACATAGAAGCCGCTGAGAAAACACTCAAAACCGCATGGCCCTCATTATGCCGCTATCCGGCTGAACATGGCTCATTGTTGTTGGCCTTAAAAGAGTATCTAAACCCTCCCAAGTTAATCATTATCAGAGGGGAGGAGAGCAAAATAAAACTTTGGCAAGAAGTAGCCCTGACCAGACCCGAACACCACTGCTTCGCCATAGCGGCTCACAGCTTAAATCTCCCGCAAGCCCTGGCCACAAAGTACAGTCAGGGAGATTGCTGTGCTTATATTTGCCAAGCAGAAAACTGCCTTGATGTGGTAACAGACCTTGAACAATTTAGAAAATTACTTGCCTAAGCTTCAAGGAAAAGACGCTTGCCTTTTGCCCAGGCGATAATTTTCATATTCCTGGCTCAACTCATTAATTAATTCTTTTGTCTCAATCTGCATCGATTGCTGTGATGCTATAAATCCAAATTTCTGTAAAAGCTTTATGCAAGTTTTCATCTCTGCAATTTTTGCTTTGGACGCCCTAACTTGAACTGGGCTATTGCCATTAGTTTCTGTCAAACTTAAAAGAATTTCCCGTTTGGATTTTCCATTAAATTGCTCCCTTGGCTGATCTTCATTTGGCAGAAAGCTTTTCTTCTTCACCAAAACACGCATTGCTTTATAATAACTGACTATTTCAGACAAGCTGAATGTTTCTTCTTGTTTATTGCAATACAGGTCTTGCATTTCATTTCTGGGTAATGCTGGATTATGGCAAGCCGCAGGTTGATTTTTTTCTACCCCCCTAAGAATGTGGATATTTTTAATTATCTTTTGAAGCGCAGAAATGGCTAAGGGCAGCATAAGGGAAAGCAAAATAACAGAGGGGAATACCGCTGGCCCAAAGAAAATCACAACAGCCCCCATACCGGCGATAGCGGCAATTCCCAACAGCAAACCTGTAATGAATACGGAAGGCTGCTTTAACCATTGTAAACGGTCTAAAAGATAGAGGTTTACTGTGCCATTTAAAGCATCACTCACTCCCCACAAACAGCGATCAAGTAAAAAAGCAAGGGGAATACTAAACAACAGAGCACTGATAAATCCTGAACTTAACCCCATTATTCCGAGGCTTATCAGGGGAAGAAAGCCGGGGATGGTAATCAATAAAGTCAAGACAATGGCAGTAAGGAGCAAATGCGTTTTATGACTGTTAACGTAGCGAAAGAGAGGTAGAATCCCATAACGAAAAGGAAAAATAAAACTTAAATAAACAATTGCACGACCTAATCGATAAAGCCAGAAATTACGTTTTTGATGCTCCCTGTTATCTGCAACAGGATCCAGGCTATCGAAGTGTGTTCCTGATAAACCCGCATAATTGAGAGCATGATCCACCAAGGGATTTGGTCCTTGTTTTTCCGCAGGAGGCTGAACATGTAAAATGCTCCAGTCCTCCTTCCAGACACCGAAAGCGGAAACCGGATCCTTACCCTGTTTCTGCACAATTACTGTGGGTTTTTGAGGTAATTTATCCCAATGGTCAATGTGCCCTTTAATCGCAAAATCATACAGACCAGCTGGGTTTAAAGCATCCACGCGTGTCAGCTTATGCCCTTTATCCAATGCCAACAGTAAGGACAAGGATGCTCCTAAACTTAAGCCACATACATGAACCTGATTTTGTTTATCCAACCATTTGCTGATGCGTTTTCGTCCACTCTGATACAGGCTATTACCGACTGTATTGAATGCCCTTAAATCACTATCCACTTGACTGATAAAACCTTGGCCCGCCGGATAAGTAGTACCCATAAAAATCAGGTGAGACTGAGCATATTCAGAATTGATTGGTTCAAGGCCATAGGCAAAAACCCTATCAGTATCTTCAATAAATAATTTTTCAAAGCCGCTGGTGGCAGTCAATTCGATGGGGACAACCCGGTATTCTACGCATTGCCATTGACCGTTTGTCCATTGTGGAATATTAAAAGATTCATAGGGGGTAAGATCACTAAAGGGTAGTAAATTTAAGCAATTGCTTATAAATAAATGGGCTTGTTCAAGCTCTTCCTCACTGTAATTGGTTTTTGAACTTAACTGATGATAAAGATGCGAGAAACCTTCCTGGAATGCTTTTCGCATTCCTTGGACAAGCTGATGATCACGTTCAAAAAAAATTGCCTTTAGAAGTCTGCAAGAAACCATATCTTGCCAATTAGAATGCCAACCCATCATTAATAGTCTTAAGGCATTCCTTCCAATAATCAAAGACTGATCGGCAGAATCGTCGTTAGGAATGGTTTCCAAATCAGATTCGGCAAAAAATAACAAATCCAAACTGCCTATAAAGGAAGTAATCATTCAGCTATTCCCTTGTGAATCAATGTCTATATTTCAACTTATCCTTCAGTAAACTTGCCAATTGAGCCGTTATTATCCATGGAAACTCAAATGCCTTCCGTTTCAAATTGCCCACTTTTAATTTTTTTTTCATCCATTAAAAATGTGATCGCCGCAAACACATCATCTGCAGAATAGTAAATAAAGGAATTAGATTCAGCATTCTTCATGGCGTGGCGAACTGCTGTTAGACCATCTGGCATGATGTTTATCGTTGTGGCTGAATTTGCCGCTTCTTTGCGAAGCGAATTTAATTGTCGATCAATGCTACTGTGGTTTTTATTCGAATGATAAATAATAACCTCATCGAACATTTCCTCAGCAAAAATGCACAAACTAGTTATATCCTCCTCGCTTTTATCAGCCTGTACTGCAAGAATTCCAATTTTCTTCTTGTTTGGTTCGAATTCATTAAGAAATGCTTTAAGTTCAACATAAGCTGCAGCATTATGCGCGTAATCAATCATGACTTGGAAATCATCAAAATGAATGATATTCATTCGACCTGGAATATTGTCAACGGAAGGATAAAAGTCATACAGGGCATGTTCAATATTAATTAATGGGAAATTATTAATTACAGCAGTTAAAACAGCCGGCAAAATATTCTTAATCATCGCAGTCGCTGTACCATTAAAAGTTATGGGTATTTCTTTAATGGGCGCTACATTTTGGCAATGCTGTCCCCTGCGCACAACAATTTCTTCATTTTGAACATAGGCTGCTAAGCCGCCGTTTTCACAATGCTCAACAATCCGCGGATTTTCTCGGCTGGCAAATAAAGCCACATTACAGTTTAGAGAGCTTCGAATGCCATAAACAAGGTCATCTTCAGCATTCAATATTGCATAACCTTGGGATACGGTGCTTTCAGCCACCACAGCTTTTAATTTAGCAAGTTCTTCAACGCTATCAATCCCATCCAAATGCCTGTGAGTCTCTGAAATGTTAGTAATAATGCTAACATCACAGCGATCGAAGCCTAATCCATAATTAAAAATCCCCTCGCTGGAGCATTCAAGTATTGCAAAATCTACAAGAGGATCTCTTAAGACCGCCTTGGCATTTTGCGAATCGCTATAGTCTCCCTGTTTAATTAATTTTTTATTAATATAAATACCTTCGGTGTTGCTAAAACCAACGTAATAACCAAATTGGCTAGCCAAATGAGCAATAAGCCGCACAACGGTGGTTTTTCCACTGGTTCCTGCCACTGCAATCACGGGAATTCTGTGCGGAATCCCACGGGGGTATAGCATATCCATAAAAGGTGATGCCACATTTTGACTTTCGCCATAGCTTGGTGAAATATGCATCCTTAATCCTGGCCCTGCATTCACTTCGATAATGGCACCATGGCGTTCTCCAATAGGAAATTTTATATCTTGACTGATTACGTCAATGCCACAAACATCCAGATGAAGAATTTCAGCAACACGCTCGGCCAATTCGATATTGGCCGGATGAACATGCTTGCTAACATCGGTAGCAGTACCACCGGTACTCAGATTAGCACTGTATTTGAGATAGAGGATTTTATCTTTAGGTAGAACAGAGTCTAATGTGAGCTTTTTTTCTTCTAAAATTGCAAGAGTCGCTTCATCGATAGATATAGCAGTCAAATAATCTTCATGGCCCTGGCCGCGTTTCGGATCTTTATTGGTTTCTTCCACCAATTCTTGAATGCTGTGAATACCATCACCAATCACCATAGCAGGTGTTCTTTTCGCAACGGCCACCACGCGATAATTTATAACGAGGAAGCGATAATCTTCTCCGGCAATGAATTGTTCAACAAGAATTTCATTGGCAACCGATTTAGCCAGACGAAAGGCAGCAATCGCTTTTTCTTTGCTTCGGATGTTGGTTGTTACAGCTCGCCCATGATTTCCTTTTAAGGGTTTAATCACTATGGGAAATTGCAGTCGCTCAATTGTATTATCCAGTTCATTGATGTCTTTTAAAATTATTCCCTGAGGAGTAGGAATAAAATGAGCGGCTAAAATGTCTTTAGTCATTTGTTTATCGGAAACGATGTCCACTGCAACAGCACTGGTTTCAGAGGTCACACTAGCCCAGACTCTTTTTTGATGGCAGCCCTGTCCAAAGGTAATTAGTGAGCTTCCTTCGAAAAGATAAAATGGAATGCCTCTTCGCTCTGCTTCGCGAATTAGAGCCTCTGTGCTTGGCCCATTCCTTTGCTCATTAAATACCTTGCGCAGACTATTTAAATCTTGCTCAAGCGAGTGGTAGTCTTCTCCTCTTGCGAGGCAGTCGGCAATCTTTACAGCTATCTTAGCAGCACAAACGCCAATTTCTTCGATTTGATATGAAAAAATGACGTGGTATATGCCTTTGGCCCTGCTACTAAAGGTTCTTCCATATCCACAATCCAAGCCAGTAAGATTTTGTAATTCAAGGGCAATGTGCTCAACCACATGACCTAACCAGGTACCCTCTTCCAAACGAGCAAAAAACCCCCCTTCAATGCCTCGTGAGCAATGATGGTGATATAAGCTTGGGAGTAGATTTTTAAGTCTTTGATTGAATTCATCCAATTGATTGCTGGGCAAATGCTCATAGATATCAATATCTAATTTAAGAACAATTAAATTCTTCCTTGCAATTGACCAGTAATTTGGCCCTTTGAGTACTTTTATGTCTAGAATTTCCATATAAAGCTCTTAATCCTTATGCTTTTAAAACAGGATTGCCTCTACTAACGTATTAATAACTCTACATTTTTTTGCTAAAGCAAAATACTGAGAAAAACCTTGACTCATATACAGGAAAATAATTGCCAACTAATGTAAGCCATAGGACATTTTATTTTGAGCCCAGCAATGAAGGGCTAAATGGGATTTATTGTAAAACTCAAAAGATTGATGCAATTGATATAAACGCGCTAGGGATTCCCTCATAACACTAGGGATCACCTCAGGATCGCCATGGGAAACTTTAATGGATCTCTGCTATTACTCTGACTATAGTTTTTAAGCTGTTGGAAGATTTAAAAATCAACCCAATAGGGATAAAAGGAGAACAAAATGGATAAGTCTCATCAAAACAATCAACATCGTGGCGCCCAAGGCAGTCAAAACCAAAATTGGGGTCAAAACCAAAACTCACAAGGTGGGCAACACCAAGGTAGTCAAGGCGCACAAGGTGGGCAACATCAAGGAAATCAAGGTTCTCGCAGCGGCCAAGGATCTCAAGGTTCAGGAAATAAAGGCGGCCAAGGACAACGCCAAGCTGGACAATCTGGTCAAGGACAAGGGACTGCTGGTCAAGCTGGTAAAGGCAAGCCCTCTCATGACCGATAATTAAATTTAAGATTTAACGTGTGCAAGACTTTAACCCGGGATATTTATTCATCTCCCCACGATTCAATCCCGGGTTAAACCATTTAAGTTGTTTGTTAATTATTACTCTTCTATTCAGCTTTGATGGGCAATTTCATCGTAAACCACGCACCAGGTTGACAATCCCTCAGTTCTAACTCCCCTCCATGCGCTTTAATAAGAGTCTGGCAAATGGCAAGCCCCAGGCCCGTACCTTGAGTTTTGCTGGTGAAATAGGGTTTAAAAATTTTTTCTTGAAGATCCTTGGGAATTCCAGGCCCATTGTCTCTAAAATGCATGACAATCCTGGAATCCTCCAAGACCGTTTCGATGGTGATTTTGGGCTGAGACGGATTGGATAATTGTTGCAATGCTTCAAGGCTGTTTTTCCCAAGATTAATGATGACTTGCATAATTTTCAACTGATCCAGTTTAATGAGAGGCAATTCGTCACTAAACTGAAACGCAATCTCGCATTTGCTTTGAAGTAAGCCATATTGCAGAAAAGAAATGGTATTTTTAATCAGAGCATTAAAATCGGTTTGCTCAAGGAACAAACTATCCTCGCATAAAAAATTTTTCATTCGCCGAATAATTTCAGCTGCGTGATTGGCTTGAAGTGAAATTTGTGACAAAGGAAAAGCCAACTCCGAAGCTTGAATTTTTTTTAATCTCAGCAAACAGCTATCGCTATACGCTTTTATCACTGAAAGAGGTTGGTTAAATTCATGAGCCAGGCAAGAAAGTAACTCCCCCATTGCATTCACTTTGGATTCGTGCTCAATGGCAGCCTGCTGCTTTATTCGCCTCATTTCCTCTATTTTGCTCTCGGTTAAATCGCGTATACAAACAATAAACTCTTTTGCAGCGGAACTATTGCTTACGCAATAAACCAATAGTTCATAGCAATAATAAGTACTTAACTTGTCTGTTTTATTTTCTATAACAATAGATTTTTTTTGGTTCCAATTCGTCTCGCTGCATAATTGCATAGTCTCAGAATAGAGATTGGGAAAATCCAATAACACATTCTTAAAATTAACACCGGGAGAAATTTTGGTTGTGAAAATTTTTGAAGCTATGTCTATAAAAGACTGATTCATAATTTTAAAGGTTAAATTACTATCTAAATATGCAAGTGCATCTGCGCAGTTTTGGAATAGCTGATTGGTCACTGCCAGTGAATATTGCAATTCCCCAATCCTGGATTCACATTGCCGCAGATAGGTAATATCGATAGCCCCCAATGAAATCTGTTTATCGTTTATGAGGAAACCTTCTATTTTAACAAATTGCTGTCCTTTAACTTTTGAAATAATTTCCAACTCTACGTTGCAATTGGAGTTCTTGGATACAAGATTTTCAATGTTATTTTTAAAAATAATTCTGCTGTGTTCACTCACAAAATTTAGGAAGGAACTCCCCATAAGCACGCTCGGATCATGTCCCAACAAAGATGCTGCTGCAAAATTTAGATCTTGAATTATGTAATTGCTGTCAATCATAAAAAAAGCACAATTACTGAGCTTGTATAACTCTACATACCTTTTTTTTATGGTTGAGAGTTCAGAGATTAAATGACAAATTTCCTCAGCTTGCTTGTCAATCAACGATGCTTGGGCTTGCGATTTTAAACGCAATTCCATCATTTCAGAACTAAAATCTAAAGCTAACATATCGATCCCTATTTAAATGAGCCGTTATCTCTTCATTTGCAGGGATGCATCACAAGGATTATGAATTGTGAATATCTTTGCATTGATAAAGAATAAAATTTCCCTGGAAACATCTCCAAATTCGAACATTCGCTTTTTATTTGATCTTGTAAGCTTTCCAGACTTGATTTTAAAAGCTTTTTATTCCAGTCAACCTTGAGTTTTTGTAGTGAGTGGTTGACCAGAGCAGAGCCTTCAATTTTAAAATTGCTTTCGAAAGCTTTATTTGCAAAAATAATTTTATCACCATCTTGAAGAATTAATGCAGGTTCCGCAATAAAATTAAGAGTGAGAGTAATAATTTCTTTAAGAGTTTCAGATTCACCTTTCAGCTTTGCAACTTCAATTTCTGCTTTTTTCTGATCATGAATATTGAGGAAAGTAATTACTACCCCATCGATGATGTTTGTCACTGTGCGATAGGGAATAATTCGAACCACATACCAATGACCATGTTTATCCAATACTTCGCTAGTTTTTGGTTCAAGCGATTGGAGGACCGACCTCGCATCATCAATTAATCGATCATACTGCAGATTGGATACGATATGTCCAAGGGGTCGACCAACATCCGATGCAATCAAGTTGATGATTTCAGTTGCTTTGGGAGTAAAACGTTTGATGCATAGCTCTTTGTTTAAAAATACAGTGGCAATTTCTGTATTGTCCAATAAGTTCTTTATATCATCGTTCGCACTGGATAATTGCTCAATACGGCTTTCAAGTTCAGCATTCACTGTGGTTAATTCTTCGTTCAAAGATTGCAATTCTTCTTTGGAAGTCTCAATCTCCTCGTTCGTACTTTGCAATTCTTCATTCGTTGATTGCAGCTCTTCATTACTCGATTTTAATTCCTCATTTGAAGTCTCAAGCTCTTCAATGGTGGTTTGTAAACTTTCCTTGGTATACTTTAACTCCTGCTCAAGTTGAATAATTTTTTTATCCAAATCATCAGGGCTCTTTGATTTGTCAGCTTTGTCATTATTGTGCTCAAATGCCAGGATTTCTTCGAAAATAATCAGATACAATTTTTTATGGAAAGCTTCTGCCTCTTTAAGCGGCCTAACCTTTAAATTGATATAATGAGCGTCCTTTTCTTCACGGTATTGTAGGGCTCCACAAATCACTTCTTTTTGCTCCATGCTTGCACTTCGTACTGCTTGAGAGACTTTCGAACGCAGTTCAGGTCTAACCATTTCAAGAAAATTAAGTTTCACTTCTCCAGGAGGAAATTCTAAAAAAGGACTTGTCCGGCCGTAAATGTAGAGAATCCTTCCTTTATCATCAATAATAACGCAGGCAGGGGTATATTTTTTTAGTAAAATTTCCTCAACCAAATGTGATAGGTTGGGTTCGACTTCATACATATTTTTTTCCATTGTCTTTGTTTCGCTTATCTCAGATACAGGTAGGGGGGCAGGCAAATCGAGGACAGAATGAAATGAAGATGCCCCACCCTTACGTTCGAAAATTTTCCATCTGCGATCAATGATCGTAAATAAATCAGAAAACCCGCCAATGGTTTCTGAGGTGCCTAAAAATAATATGCCCTGCGGTTTAAGACTGTAATGAAACAGTGGCAGAATTTTCTTTTGCAATTGCGCATTTAGGTAAATCAGCAGATTTCTACAGCTTAAAACATCTAATTTGGTGAAAGGAGGATCCTTAACCAGGTTTTGTATTGCAAAAATAATCATTTTTCGAATATCAATACTGACCTTGTAAGAGTCTCCTTCTTTTATAAAATAACGAGCCAATCGCTCTTTAGATAAGTCATTCACAATATTCGGCGAAAATAAACCCGCACGTGCAATCTCAATTGCGTCCTCATCAATGTCGGTACCAAAGATTTGTACATTGCATAAAGATTTTTGCTGCTCAAGGCATTCGTGAAGTAATATGGCTAACGAATAAGCTTCTTCACCTGTAGCACAGCCAGGGACCCAAACTCTCAAGGTATAATTATTGGGTTTGTCCTTAAGGACCTTTTCACGAATGATTGATTTTAGAATATCAAATGCTTCAGGGTCTCTAAAAAAATTGGTTACATTAATCAGTAGCTCTTTGAAGAGAATGTCCAATTCCATTGGTTTTTGTTGAACATACTTAATGTAAAGCGCCAGATTATCAATTTGCAAAATAGCTAACCGCTTTTGAATGCGTCTAAATATTGTATTGGGCTTGTACAGTGAGAAATCATGGCCAGTATGATCATTGAGCAAAATCAAGACTTTCGTGATTTCTTGCGAAATACTATCGGGTAGGGAAATGTGTTGGTTTTTCAAATGGGCAATGTATTTCAAAATGAAGGGGAAAATTTCTTCAGGCTCGAGGATGTAGTTGACCAATCCTGTACTAATAGCACTCTTTGGCATGCCATCGTAGCGAGCTGACTTGGCACTTTGCACGATGATTAACCCACCCTGCTCCCTTAAGGTTCGTAATCCAATCGTCCCATCGGTTCCTGTACCTGATAATATGACACAGATTCCTTTTTGCTTCTGGTCGTTAGCTAGCGATCTCAGAAAATAATCTATCGGCATTTTTAAATCATGAGTTGATTTAACCTCATGCAACTTTAAAACGGCCTGTTGAATTGAGACATTAAATCCGGGGGGCAGCACATAAATGTGATTGGCCTTAACAACAGTTTTATCCCTGATTGGACTGACAGTTAAAGGCGTATACGACTGCAACAATTGCGGCAAAAGACTTATGTGTTCGGTGCTGAGATGCGTAATCACTATAAAAGCAATATTATTATTTGAGAAGGACTTTGAAAACATATCCTTCAACGTCTCTAGCCCCCCTGCAGAGGCTCCAATTGCTACAATAAATAACTCATCGCCTGGGGGATTTTTTTTCTCGAAACTTGTAATTTTGTTGTTTGATTTGTTCTTTTTAACCGCAGAATTACCATTCATATTTTTATTATTTTTCATCAAAAATCGACCAGAATTAGGCAGCAGGTGAGAATTTATTTGTTATTAAACCCATTTTCATTTTCCAAAATGGAGCGCAATATTTTAACGTGTTTTTCAGTTAGTTTGGCTCTTTCCGAAAAATTTTTTTCATAACCGGATTTGTCTCTTTGAGCTTTTTCCGCAATGGCTTTAAATAACTCTTCCTTTTCTTGCAAGGCCCTTAGTGCCGCCCATAGAGCCTCTTCTGTACTTACTTCATAACCATCAACCAGGCTGTCTAGGCCAAACGCATGTCCCACACGGCAACTGTAGCGATTAATTTGTTTATTATTTATCTTCCACAATGCGCCATGACATATAGGACATGTAAAATCAGATGGCACACCGATTTGGTTTAACTTTTCTTCGGATGCATTGTGGGACAATTGCATTTCAGTTTCAATTTTTATCCGTTCGGACTCAGGACAAATTGAAGCCTCATTCCCTTTCAAAGAAGTAGATACTATCCCTTGTAGGACATCAGCCATTTCGATTGTTGGCAAACAATAATCAACAGACGCATTTTTTAACCCATTTCTTGGCATATCCGGGTATTCAGCTTCGGTTGTGTCCTGAACCATAGCAATACCATTACATTGTTTGATGGCGGCTAATCCTGCACTACCATCATCCAACATCCCGCTCAAGAGAATAGCTATGGTTCTCGGTCCATTTGAAAGCGCAGCTGAATAAAACAGGGGATCAATCGCAGGCCTGCAATAATTAATACGAGGACCTGCATTGAGCTGAATACGTCCATTAGAAATAATCATATGCAAGCCAGGCGGTGCGACGTAGACCTTACCCGGTTCAACTTTCTGATTATGGGTGGCTTCCCGCACATTTAATTTACAAACCCTTTGAAGCAGCTGGGGTAATGAGTGGGGTCTCGTTCCGATATGCTTGACGATAAATAAGGCTGCTGGGAAATCTACAGGTAATGGTGCTAATAAACCCTTTAGCGCACTTAGCCCACCCGCAGAAGTTCCAATAACAACAATATAATGTGAGAGCAAAGTAGACTCCTTTCTTTAGCCCATTTACTGTGCTAATTATTTGCTTTATAAGATACAATTACTTGGATTTTTACAAATTAGGGTTTTCCTCATTATTCCAAGATTTTCCTTATTTTTCTGTTTAACTATTTAAAAATTTTTTCATTCGTTTATTCTGACACATGATAAATAAATCAGTTAGATTTTTTAACCATTCTTATAGAAGTATAGTATGAAGGAAGATAAGCTAAATATAACGATCATTGATGACGATGAGGCCATTTGTAATTCTCTAAGATGGCTATGTGAAACAATCAATTTACCTGTAAAAACCTACCATTCCCCGAAAAGCTATTTAGATAATTTTGACCCTAAAGAACGTGGTTGTTTGATTGTAGACGTTCGCTTGCCTCACATGAGCGGACTTGAATTAATTGAGCACATCAACAGCAAGGCCAATCATCTTTCCATTATCGTCATAACCGGCTATGGTGATATTCCAATGGCTGTACGAGCTATGAAAGCTGGGGCTATTGATTTCGTATTAAAACCATTCAATGAACAAAATTTATTAGAAACAATTCAAAAATGTCTTAATAAACCAAAAGTTATTTCTGTAGATGATTTTTCAGAGCGTTTTGAGACATTAACGCAACGTGAACAGCAGGTGCTTCATCTGATCCTTGAAGGGAAGTTGAATAAAGAAATTGCTTATGCCCTTTCAATCGCGATATCTACTGTGGAAGCGCATCGAGCCCGCATCATGCAAAAAATGCAAGTAAAAACTTTAGCCGAACTGATGAAATTGTGTTTTCAATTTCACTCTGAAAACCCTTTTTACCGTGAATTAGCTGGACCGAACATAGGTTCATTCACCATCGAAAATTAATGATCTAAGCTCGTCCTGAGCTAAAGAGAACTTCTGAGCCCCTTCTGAATAACGAGGGGCTGTTTTGCAACTGATCTAAAAAAAGACTCGAGGATGCTTACTCAAGCAATCACGGAAAAACCAAACAAAATACCATGCTGTGTAGGTATACTTGAAAAATACCCTGGATCATTCAATGGAGGATGAAATCTAGCCTTGCCCCCAAAAACACCCTGGTATAGTAAATTTAGGCTGGTTACTTCAGTAAGCGGATAGCCAAAACCTGCTTGAACTTCTCCTGCCAACTCCGTTTTATTGCTTATGAAATTCCTTTCCATTTGCCATTGGCGGTAGGCAATTCCACCCTTAAGTTGTGCAAATAACAAGCTCTCACTAATGGGAATCGTATTAGCAGTTAATAAAAAATCCAACATGGGTTTTACAGTCGTACGCACTACACCGCCAACAAGGTCAATGGTATCAGCTGGCAGCTTTACCCGCATGTGATTACCATTTTGTACACCGACTTCCAAACCAAAAGCAGTTTTTGTCGTGGTCAAAAGCTCAGCCCCAATTGCCAAACGTCCGAGTGCAGTCTGGCCGTCATCACTGTATACATGTTCAAATTGACTGTAGCCTAAACTGGCCAGGATTGACCATCGGTTACCCTGGTTCTCTTCGAGTGAAATCGCGGGTAGATAAGTGCCTGCCAGGGCATTAAATGATAGAACACAGCCTAGCGCGATGGTTCGCGTTTTATGTGTCATGCTCTCATCCTTTTAATAATTGCACAAATTAAATTCATACTTTGAGTACGACCATCAATTTATACGGTATTTGACGAGTTTTTTCTACAGGATTTCAAATAATTTTTATTATTCATCGGGAACTCATTACTACAAAAATTAAATTCTTATTAGAGTGCTGATTTATAAGAATTTTTTTCTTTTTGTGGTTTTCAGATTTGTTCCCAGGAAATTTTGAAAAAAATTCAAAATCTTATCTTTCTTTTTTGCCTAATGAGCATCATTATATACAGACGTTAGTGCCTGGTTTAGAAGATACGCGCGAGACGGCATTCAATTAGAATTTGTATGGAGTGATTATGAAAAAAATATGGACATCTATCCTTCTAATTTTTTTAACTTGCTTAGCCCTTAGTGGTTGTGGAGCCCACCCTGTTGGAAGCAGCGACGATTATGGCGGTGGCGGACCTGGCGGCTATGCAGGAACAGGCGGCATGGGAGGAAGTGGCCGCTGATAATCAAATAGGCTGGTTGCGACCAGCCATACATTAGCTATCAAAGCTTTGACTTCACTCGAAATTTAACATGTTAATTCATTCTCATCGCTTGATCTTAAGACCAATACCAGCCATTATCTTTCCTTTTTGAAGCCAAAGGAGTCGGGTGTGCAACACGAAACAATGGAATATGATGTTGTCATTGTTGGCGGAGGCCCTGCCGGTTTGTCTGCAGCGATTAAACTCAAACAACTTGCTGTTAGCGATAATCGAGAGCTAAGTGTATGCATTTTGGAAAAAGGGGCACAGATTGGTGCTCATATCATATCCGGTGCGGTACTAGAGCCCAGAAGCCTAAAAGAACTGTTACCCGACAGCTGGCAGCAAGCTCCTCTTGATACGGAGGTTAGCGAGGATGGTTTTTATTTACTAACCAAAAATCGCCATTTCCGTTTTCCAACGCCAAAACCCATGCAAAACCCGGGAAATTATATTATTAGCCTGGGAGAATTATGCCAGTTTTTAGCCACCCAAGCTGAAAGTTTAGGCTGTGAAATTTATCCTGGCTTTGCCGCCACTGATATTTTATACAATGCCAAAGGAGAGGTAATTGGCGTTGCCACCGGAGACGTTGGCGTTGATAAAGCTGGGAATAAAACAGCAAATTATCAACCTGGAATGCATCTTCATGCCCGGCAAACTCTTTTTGCAGAGGGCTGCCGCGGACAATTAAGCCAAAATCTGATGCGTCGATTTCATTTGCGCGACAATATTCAACCACAAACTTATGGCATCGGGATTAAAGAAATTTGGCAAGTGAAGCCAGAACAGCATAAACGGGGCACAGTCATCCATACTTTTGGTTGGCCCCTGGATCAAGGAACTTACGGTGGTTCTTTCATTTATCATTTATCCGACCATCGTGTTGCGATTGGTTATGTGGTTGGCCTTGATTATAAAAATCCCTGGTTGAACCCTTTCGCTGAATTCCAAAGATTTAAAACGCATCCTTTCGTGCGCCCGACGTTGGAGGGTGGTGAACGCATTGCCTATGGGGCTCGAGCTTTGAACGAAGGGGGTTGGCAATCCATACCGAAGTTAATTTTCCCGGGAGGCGCTTTGATTGGCGACGCTGCAGGCTTTTTAAACGTTCCCAAAATTAAGGGGATACACGCTGCAATTAAATCTGCGATGTTAGCAGCTGAAGCTTGTTATAACAGTTTGAAAGAGCCCTCTTTAGAAACCCAGACCCAACTCAACAGCTATCCGGAGGAATTCAAACGCTCATGGCTTGCTGACGAATTATATAGGGTCAGAAACATTCGTCCTGGTTTTCGTTTTGGACTATGGTTAGGGTTAGCAAATGCCGCATGGGAAACTTATATTAGCCACGGCAAATCACCTTGGACTTTGAAAAATCACGCCGATCATAGCACCCTCATTCCAGCCGATAAGGCACGAAAAATTGATTACCCAAAACCCGACGGGATTTTAACTTTTGATCGCTTGTCTTCTGTGTATTTAACTAATACCTATCACGAAGAAAACCAACCCTGTCATCTAAAACTTCGCAACCCGAAATTAGCAATTGATGTGAATTATTTGCAATACGCTTCTCCGGAAAGTCGTTATTGCCCGGCAGCAGTTTATGAAATTGTGCAGGAAGAGTCTGGACCAAGATTGCAAATCAATGCTCAAAATTGCATCCACTGCAAAACATGTGACATTAAAGATCCAAAGCAGAACATTGTCTGGCATGCACCGGAAGGTGGCGGTGGGCCTAATTATATGGGAATGTAAGTACTTTGAAGGTAAGCCGAAATGCTAAGCGAAAGCATCTCGGCCAAACCAAAGAATTCTCCTTTTGTCGAGCCATACAACCCGGGGCCGAAAATTGTGTGGAAATGTAAAGAGGACTCTCCCTTCGCCCCACCTCATCTTTTACTAGAAGATCATTGTTATTTCTTAATGATAACGCTAGACTTGCCAATAAGTCCCGGTGGCACAGCTGGATAGCGCAGCCCCCTCCTAAGGGGCAGGTCGGAGGTTCGAATCCTCTCCGGGACGCCAATGAATCAATGGCTTACGAGGTGTAATTTTTGAAGGACCCTATCGTATCCCATTGCGGTGACCAACTGGGTGACCAAAATTACTGAGAGGCTCTGAAGATAGAATTAGTAGTAGAACTGATTTGGTACTTTTAGAAAACATAGAATGCCTCTTTATTGCATGGTTTTTCTCACCAGTAAAATGAGTTAGGACATTTGGAGCTCCCAAACTGTATTATGTCTATCCTTGTGGATAGGACGAAACGAAGAGGATTTAACGCCGTGCAATATCTGCAAATGAAAAGGCAATGAATTCTAATTTCACTTTCACAGCAGCAGATTAGCTAGTGTCGGTTTCAATCTAATCATTTTGAGCAGGATCGAAAAGTACAGTACAAGGCAGCTAAAGAACTCCTATCCCCTACCCGCCAAAAGTAAACGTGTAAACCCTAAGTCCAGGAGAACTGGCTATAAGTTCTAAAACCCCTTCAGAAACATTTACCAATGAAATAACTTCATATAAGGAATCTTTATTAACGACAATATTGCTATTATGGACATCACTAGCAGCCTCTGCAGTTAGTAATGCATTATTGAGTAATACTTTTACGTTAATCGGCTGAGTTGTAGCGTTACCCATGACCACAAATACTTGTTTGGCTTTGAAGTGAATTTTCACTGCGGCATCTTTCTGGGTTGCAAGAATATTGTGGGCCTCTGCTTTCCAACCTCCTTGCAAGCCCCAGGCGTTAACCGGAAGCTGGGTGGGAAATTGATATTGATTCTCTGTGTCTTTGACTAAGGCAGGACTTACATCTTTATCAGCTCTGTAATAGCCAAGATAAGTTTCAGGAGTTTGCGATATTGAGTAATTGTCTTCACCTAAAAAGCTTGGGACGGCAGCTGATTTTATCCTCAAAAGATATCTAATATTGTTTTCCGTAATATCATAATCTCCTTCGCCAAAATGCTCATAAACCACTTTGCCGTTTTTATCGATTAAATAATGCGCTGGCCAATAATTATTTTTATAATTTCTCCAAGTCACGAATTGATTATCAAGGGCTACTGGATAAGTGATGCCATAGCGTTTAACCGCCTGTTCAACGTTTGTTGCTTTGCGTTCAAAATCAAATTCTGGTGAATGCACACCAATAACTATAAGTCCATCTTTTTGATATTTTTGATACCAGCCTTTTAGGTAAGGCAGGGTACGCAAACAATTAATGCAGGAATAGGTCCAGAAATCGATAAGTACCACTTTGCCTTCAAGCTGTGAAAGCTGTAAGGGTTTGGAATTAATCCACGCTTCTATGCCTTCGATAGGAGGAGCCTTATAGGGAATCCAGAGGGCATCCTCCAAATAATTGGCAGTCTTAATGGTTGTTGTAGCAGTTCCCGTGGTTAGTGCGGTATCTTGATAAACCATGAAAGCGACCGCCAAAATAATAATAACCGCTAAGATTTTGCGAAATAATTGAGCCTTGGTTTTAAAAAATTGGAAGGTTTTCACCAGTTGCATACCATAAAGTGCAATGATCAACATAGGCAACCCAGCGCCTAAGGCAAAGCTTAAGAGTATAAAAAAGCTAATGATCGTCGTTTTTTGTAAAACCGTTTGCACAATAACAGCGGCTAAAATTGGGCCTGCACAAGGGGTCCATATAATAGCGATTAAACCCCCAAAAAAAAGCGCACTTAAAAATCCGCCTTGTGATGGATTCGCTTGCGAAAAACGGCTTTCCCCTATTAAGCGGTTAACCAAATAGCTAAATCGCTCGCTTAATGAAGTGAAAAACATGATTATCGCAAGAAGCACAAGAACGCTGTAAGACAGGTAGCGTAGTAAATCTAAATTAAGCCCCGCATACTGGACAAGTTGTCGTGAAAAAAAAGCAAGCAGAGAGAAGCTGACCACAAATCCTATAATGATTCCAAAAGGACGCACGCGGCTACCGCTTAGAGATCCAGCAAGTACAATGGGCAAGATTGGAAGAATGCAGGGTGAAATAATTAATGCAAAGCCTTCAATAAAAGCCAAGGCAACAGTCAGAAGATTTTCTTCCATAGGGGGAGCTGGTTGTAATCCTTACAATTTAATATTTTTATCACAACCGCTTACATTTTCCAATGAAACAAGGATTACTAAGGTCCACTTTAATGAGGATTAAGGTTCAATTTAACTTAAGGCTTTGGAAGAAAATTAATCTATCCCTCAGAAACAGCAGTAAAGATAACGCAGCAAAATGAAATGCCGCGTTATCTATAAAAATTAGTTGACAGCAAGATGGGTAGAGTGATTATCTCGGCTCAGTGCCTGTTTGATATTTTGGAAAAGTCCGCGAATGGCAAAACCAATACCCTGCAAAATGTCCATAAAGCTGCCCTGTTTGTAACCATAGATTTTATAAAAAAGCTGCCTTTGTTCCTGATCCAATTCAGAATCCAAAAAAGTGGAGGCCTGTTTAACTTTCTCACCATATTCTACGATGCCATCTTCATATTTATCATCGATGAAATCCTTTAGCTGTTGTGCATTTGTTAGTGGAGCCAACACCGTAATCATGTCCTGAATGGCTTGAGCTTGTATGACCTGTTCATTACTCACCTCACCCAATGTCCAAATGCAGCATCTTGCTAAATTTTCAAGAGCTTCGTTGTATTCGGCATACACGTGGGTGCGTTGGCCTAACTGATAGGCTCCGTAAGCCATGGCTGCAAAAGCTAAAGGACAAAAAGGTAATATCCAGGACAAACTATAAGCCAAAGCAGCAACCGAAAATGCAATGGTCATTTTAAGGTCTATGGCTTGCAACCTAAGCAACTCTCTCTGTACAGACTGGGTGCATGACTCAACCAGCTTCACATGATTTTGATTTTTGGGATCAAACGCAATTTTATTCTTTTGATAATCTAAAAGAGTTGCATTATGTTGAAATAGCAGATTTGAAACTTTTTCGAAAAAAGCTGGCATATATACTCCCTCCAATGGTGAAAGGCATAATTTAGAGCATAAGAGAGTTTTGAACAAGTGTTATAACTTATTGAAAGATATTGTAATCCTCACCCAGAAGATCAATTCAAAAGGCTCTAGGTAAAGAACTCCGTATTGGGTTTTAAAAGGTCCAGCAACGTTGTTACAGATAATTAAATACCGTCAGACCCTGGATCTGAGCAAAACTTTGCTGTGCAACTTGCAAGTAGACTTTTTGCAATTCCAATTTAACAGCAACCTCAGGTAGGTTGACATCCCGCAAAGAAGATAAGCTTTCCTCACTGGTTTGAAGATAGTCGCCATTGACTTGTTCTGCCACATCCAATTGATTTAAACGGGCTCCCAGTTCAGCCTCATGTGCCAGCAAATTATCTAAAGCATTATCAAGCTGTTCCAAAATCTGGTTATTCTCTGTAGCGACCGTGGCTTTGTCTCTTGCTGTTAGAAATGGACGCTTTAGGTTAATTACCATTCTATCCACTGTGGAAAAAAGCGATTCATTGACAGATGGTTTAATGGTAAAACTATCATTGGCATCTGGTTTACCAGTAACTGTCACTTGAATGCCGTTAAAGGTAATCGCTGCCCCTTCTTGATAGAGCGGCGCATCGTCCGGATTTCCTGTAGGAGGAATTACCGGCCCTGAATTAAGCCCACTGACCATAACAACCAACTGGTTTTGTGTGTTTAACACAAACTGCAAGGTATAATCATCAGGAACATAAGAAGCAACGTTCACAATGGAGCCTGAATTGACAGCCGCACTGCCGGTATTGGGTATCGCTGAGGGCGTAACCGTAAAGAACCCATTTCCATTTCGTATTTTCATGAATAAATCAGCGCCGTTATCATTAATGGCTATATTCAAACCGCTACTGATGGCCTGAAATCTCTTTGTTTCATCACCATTGTAAACAAATTGACCACCAACGTCTCTACTGATAGGTTGAGTTGAGGTTTTGCTGCCACTGAATAAATAATTGCCATTGGTATCATGGCTATTTGCTAAGCCCTGAAGTTGACCCAATAGTGTTTGTGCCTCTTCAGCCAAGGCTTTTCTATCTTCCTCAGAGAGAGACGTATTGCCGGCTTGCAGTTGCAATTCGCGAATTCGCTGCACCACCCCGATGATGTTACTCAATGCACTTTCTTCAAAATTTAATGCACTGACAGCTCCATCACGGTTTTGCTCAAGACGGGTCGTAGCTGCGATTCTTTGGTTCATTAAATCAATCTGTGACGCGGCGATGGGATCATCCGAAGGAGACTGTATTTTTTTACCGGATGACAGTTGCTGTTGCAATTTTAATGTCTCGATTTGCTGAGACATCATGCTGTTTAAACCGTGATTAAAAATCTGATTGGTTGAAATTCGCATATCTACCTCATCGCATCAAATAGTACATCCATTATTTGCCCGGAAATGGCCATGACCTTACTTGCAGCCTGATAAGCTTCTTTAAATTTTAACAAAAGGGTTGCCTCTTCATCCAAATTAACCGCGCTTTTACTGTCTCTAAAATCGACTGCTTGTTGGTACAATATATCGGCCGCATCACTACGAAGTTTAGCTTGATAAGTTTTTCCACCGACCTGTGCAATGAGGTTGGAGTAGCGGTCAAATAAACTTTCTGTGCCTCCCTCAAATAATTTATTTTGCTGCAAAGCCCCTAATTTCAGGCCATTGCGGTTATCACCGATGCCACCGCTGTTGTAAGATGCCGTGAAACTATCTCCAGCCTTAGGTGCACCGGAAAGGGTAACTGAATAAGATGGATTTACCGAATCCGGAATCAATAAGCTGTTGTCAGAATTCGGGGTAAACGTGATCGGTCCTGTGGTTATGCCATCGGTGACATTCACCAGATTAAACTGCGTGTCAGATATAAAATCTATGCGAAAATCCTTCGCTACGCTTGTGGTATTAAAAACATCACCTAAACTAATCTGCCCAGTACCTGTATTACTGGATGCGCCCAGAGTACGTATGGGTGAGGCAAAGGCGATTTCCCTAGCATCACTGATTTTCAAGGCCAAATCGCGGGCAGCGCCTCGGGTTGGTGTTAGGTTGAAATGATCATCATTATTTAAATTGGCTACATTATCAACGGTGATGGTCATTCCATCGATAACAATTTGCCCCGCAGGCGGTGCGGGGGGAGTATCCGTCCAGTTTAAAACAGTCGATTGTCCATCCGATTTACGAATGACTCTCACTTCATTGGTTGCTGCATCCGTAACCAGAAGTTCATAATCGCTGAGCTTGGTCTGACCAATGTCAGAAATTTGTACAGCAAGTGTCGCAGTTCCTGTATTGGATGTGGCAGGGATAGAACGCGCCAACTGGAAGGACATTTGATTGAAATCGGTAAAAAAATCTTTTCCCAGCTGACTGTTCATATCCATGCCTAATCGATGCTGAGCGTTAAACGTTGAAGCTAAACCAATGGCTAATTGGCCCAGGAGTTGGCTCGCTTGCCCAAGAACGTCCTGTTGGAAATGGAGCAATCCTCCAAGCATGCCGGACTTTAAATTTGCAGTGATTTCAATTTGTCCGGAACCATTATCGATTACTATTTTTGTCCCTAATTGATCAGTCGCATCGGTTTTAATTGCTAAATTCCTGTGTTCACTCCCCATCACCAGCATCTCACCCGTACCAATGGCGACACTAATTCCTGTAGTGCCCTGATCGATAACCGTTACATTGGTGTATTGAGATAATTCACGCAGCAGCTCATCCCGTTTGTCTAATAATTCCGGAGCACCAGGCATACTGCTCAATTGTTTATTCACATCAGCGATGTTTGCGGTGATTTGATTAATGTGACTAATGGCTTCTTGAATTTGGGCGCCACTATTGCTTTGGTATTCATCAAGCCTAAGTTGCATGGTGTTAAATTGATCAACCAACAACTCACTTTGCTTAATGGCTACGTCTCGAGACGCCACACTGTCTGGGGCTTGATTCAACTGCGCCAATGCATTGAAGAAATTCTGCAAACTGGCAGAAACGCTCGTCCCTTCTTGCGAGAGAAGTTTATCGATTTGTAAGGCTTGTTGATAAAAGGTGTCGTATTCGGTTTTTGAGGTTAACGTCTCACGCACTTGTTGGGTGGCAAACTGGTCAAAATTGCGCTTGACGTTGGAGACCATTACACCAGTGCCAATAAAGGATCCCGCGTACTTATAAGCCGGCGTAGGGGCAAATTCTATAGTTTGTCTTGAATAACCACTGTTATGTGCATTGGCAATGTTGTTGCCTATGATTTGAAATGCCGTCTGAAAGGCATTCAGGCTTAGCGAGGCTATGTTTAAGATTCCAGACATACTCTACACTCCCTATGATTAACTCGTCTTCCCCGCCCATGAAGCTAGATGTTGGGCAATCCATTTCTTGCCAGCGCCTGCTGCAATTCTTCCCCGTGATATATAGCTAATATTTTTGCACTATATTCTGGATCAGTCGCATAACCTGCCCGGTGAAGCTCAGTGACGAAGCGTTCTGGATCCTGGCTATTGGCCAATGCGGTTTCATAACGGCTGTTTCCACGAATTAGAGCCACGTAGTCATTAAAACTATGCTCCACAGAGGAATACCTCCGAAAGGAGGCATTTAATTTAACTGGCGTATCAGCAATGAATTCCGTGGTACTTACTTTAACTGCATTTTCATTTGCGCTGGTCGCTTTTATGTTAAAGAAATTATTGCTGCTGCCATCATTGTCCTTGCTTACAAACTGTCCCCAGCCTGTTTCCAGAGCCGCTTGCGCCAACAAAATTTTAGGGTCTAAACCTAATAAACCAGCCGCCTGCTGCGCATAAGGCCATAATGATTTTACAAATTCATCAATGGTCGTCTCACTGGCCGGGGAGCTGTTTCGTTTGATTGAGTTGAAATCCTCTCTTAATCGCGGTGCGGCACGACTGGTTAACAGGGACTGGTCTATGCCATTAACTGCCAGCTTATCAGGATTTTTACCAGCTTCCGCCGATTTTAATTCCTTGGTAAGCATTGTCGCTAAACCAATACCTTGTCCGTGAGCAAGATTACTGGCATATTGGCCATCTAACATGTCCTGGAAACCGTCTTGTGAATTGGATTTTAGCGGATTGCCGTCTTCTAGAAGATGCTCACCGCCCAATCGCATGCTCTTTAGCATGGATTGCAGGAAAATAGCTTCAAATTGTTTTGCAACCTCGGGCAAAGCTTTTTGACTGTCCGTCTGCGACTGACGTTTTAACTCTTGTAATCCTTTAAAGTCACCAATTGCTATCCCTTCCATAATTCATCCTGACTAAATAGTGATTATTGTTGCATTAAGTGCACCAGCCTGTTCTAAGGCTTCAAGAATTGCGACTAAGTCTCCTGGAGTTGCACCCACTGCATTAATGGCTTTGATAATGTCTTTGAGGGAAGCCCCAGCAAACAGGAAAGTGCGTTTATTCTTCTGTTCGACATTGATTTGGCTATCTGGGACAACAACAGTCCGTCCATTTGCAAATGGATTAGGCTGGCTGATGATCGGATTTTCGCTAATCGTTACGACTAAATTCCCATGAGATACAGCTGCTGGCTTAACAATGACTTTTTGATTGATAACGACTGTCCCAGTTCGGGCGTTAACAATGATTTTTGCAGGGGCATCGGCCGGGATAAATTCAATATTTTCCAATACAGAAACATAATCAACCCGCCGAGCAGAAGATTTTGGTGCCGTGACCTCAATCGAGGCGGCATCGATTGGACGGGCTGTCCCAGGTCCCATTAATTCATTAATGGCATCGCTCATTCGTTTTGCGGTCGTAAAATCTGGACTATGTAAATTGTAGGTTAGTGTTGGGGAAAAATAGAACGGGTTAGGAATATCCACCTCAACAGTTGCTCCATTTGGAACTCGCCCTCCACTGGGCACATTAACTGTAACGCTTGACCCATCAGCTCCGCTAACACCCAATCCAACAACCGTCACATTCCCCTGCGCAATGGCATACACCTTTCCATCAGCACCCTTTAATGGTGTCATTAATAAAGTACCTCCCCGCAGGCTTTTTGAATCACCGATGGAAGACAGATTCACATCCATGGTTTGTCCTTTCTTCATAAAGGTACTCAGATTGGCAGTCACCATAACGGCTGCAATATTTTTGGAATTTAATTTGGTTCCTGGCGGTATATTGACGCCAAGTTGAATCAACATGTTGGCGAACGTTTGCTCAGTAAATCGGGTGCCCGTTCGATCCCCTGTACCATCTAAACCAACAACCAATCCATAACCGACCAATTGGTTGGTACGCACACCTGCTAAAGTGGCGATGTCTTTAATGCGCTCAGCATGGCCCAAGCCAAAAGCAGCTAGTAAACACATGAATAAATACAAATAAGCTTTGCGCATGCAATTGTCCTTTAAGTCCTACCAGCCAAACCGCATCAAACTGGGAAAAACGGTCCCCAAACAAATCGTGCAAACCAGCCCTGAGCATTTGCGTTATTAATTTGTCCAGTTCCACCATAAGCAATTCTCGCATTCGCAATGCGATCAGAAGTGATGCTGTTATCGGGTTTTACATCCTGTGGCCGAATTATCCCCGACAAGCGAACGTACTCACTCCCTTGATTAATATGTATCCATTTTTCACCCTGAACAACCATATTTCCATTCGCCAACACTTTGGCTACTGTAACTGAAATACTGCCTGCCAATTTGTTGTTTTGAACCGATTGCCCTTCTCCCTCGAATTTACGTTGGGCATCGAGATCAAAATCGAAACTGTAACCTCCGCCCAGGGCGATAGGTCGCCCTAAAAACGTCGCATTGACGATTTGATCCGTTTCATTTTTTCGCTGTCGGGTAATGGCTCGTTTCTGAGCGTCAGTTTTTTCAACCAATAATACCGTAACCAAATCCCCAACGTGCCTCGCCCTTGGGGTTTCAAACAGGGGTAAGGCTGTTTCCGCATTATAAATGGCACCATTAATATGCCGACGCTGGGTAGGATCAGGCTCTACCGGGTAAGTGGGTGCATAATCCGGTTGCGTTCCAGGATATGGAGGACCAAATGCTTCACAACCGGTCAATAAACTTACAGTTATTAAAGCAACAAACACATGAAAAATAATCATTCGTAATACTCAATTACACCGTTTGCGTCAAATATTGCAGCATGTTATCTACGGTTTGAATTCCCTTGGCGGTTATTTCATAACTTCGTTGCGCCTGAATCATATTCACCAATTCTTCAACCACATTGACGTTGGAAGCTTCGAGAGATCCCTGCAGGAAAGTTCCTAATCCGGAATTTCCAGGGTTGTCTATTTGGGCAGGCCCACTTGCCACTGTTTCTAAGAACAAATTTTGTCCCATAGGCTGCAATCCCGCTGGATTTATAAAATCCGTGAGCTGGATAGTACCGATTTGAGTAGGTGTATTATTCCCGGCAACCAATGCTGTGACCGTCCCATCCGTACCAATAGTAACGCTGGTCGTCTGTTCAGGGATAGTAATGTTAGGTTGGATCACATAGCCATTGGCCGTAACCAATTGTCCCTGGGAATCAATCTGCAATGTTCCGTCGCGTGTATAGGCCTGTGTGCCATCAGGCAACAACACTTGAATAAAACCTCGCCCTTGAATTGCAAGGTCTAAGGGGTTTTGCGTATTTTGAATGCTGCCCTGGCTAAATATTTTTTGGGTGGTAACCAAGTGAACCCCGGTCCCCATATTAATACCGGTTGGTATTTCGGTATTTTGAGTGGACTGGGCACCTGCCTGGCGCAAATTTTGATAAATCAAATCTTCAAAAACTGCTCTTCCTTTTTTAAATCCAGTGGTATTGACGTTTGCCAAATTGTTAGCGATATTGGCAATGTTCTTATCTTGCGCATCTAGCCCGGTTTTACTTACCCATAATGCTGGTTCCATTGCTATTCCCTTATTCTTTTATGCCCTTAAAAAAACTCACTCCTGCAATAGCTGTGCCAATTTATCAGAATTGTCGTCAACAATTTGCATCAGTTTCATTTGCGCATCAAATTCACGCCCCGTTGCAATTAAGTTTACCATTTGATGAACTGCGTTGACATTACTGCCCTCCAACGCACCTTTAACAACGGTAATTGAAGCGTCCGTTTGGGCAGTGGCACCTTGCTTTAAAGTCATTAGCCCTTCTTCATTTTTGGTTAGATCTCTGGGATTTATTTTTACAAGTTTAAGTCGATCGATCACTGCCAAGCTGTTGGAGTCTCCTTCCATAGGAACAATAGAAATCGTACCATCACTCCCTATTTCAATTCGCTTTGCAGGTGGTATCGAGATTGGACCGCCGTCACCTAATACAGGTTTTTTTCCCGCTGTCACAAGCATGCCGTTCTCGGTTAATTGGAAATCCCCTGCCCTGGTGTAGACCTCCTTACCTTTTGAATCTTGCACGGCAAACCATCCATCGCCTTGTACAGCCACATCAAGATCACGCCCTGTGGTAATCAATTCTCCATCGGTAAAATCCGTAGAATTTTCCTGTTGAGAAACATAGGCTTCTTTTGTTTTTACTGAGCCATTTACATACATGGATTGGGCTTGAAAAATATCTGCTTTAAATCCTGGTGTGTTTGCGTTAGCCAAGTTATTGGTGTTGATGGTTTGTTTGTGAAAATCGGTTTTTGAGCCATGCATTGCATTATAGAGCACTGGTTCCATAACTTTCCCTCAAATGCTGGGGCTCATCGCCCCATCTATTTACATTATCATCGAATATTTATGATGGTTTGCGTCACAGCATCCGCTGTTCGGATGGTTTGTGCATTAGCCTGGAAGTCCCGTTGTGCGCCGATGAGGTTTACCAGTTCGCCAGTGAGATCAACATTGGATTCCTCAAGTGCCCCCGATTGAATTAAACCCAGGCTTGCGGTTCCTGGATTACTTATGATGGCTTGCCCAGATGCTGAAGTTTCTCCCCAACATGTGGTGCCTAAATTTTGCAAGCCGTTGGTGTTTGTAAAATTGGCAAGTTGAACTTGTCCCATTAACCTCGACTGCCCATTACTGTAGCGACCATACAATTTTCCTTGCTCGTCAATATCAAGGTTCGCCAACCGGCCTGTGGTAAAACCATTTTGCAAATTTGACTGCACTGCGAAAGGGCTGCCAAATTGGGTGCTATTGGATAAATCCACATTAAAAGCCAAGGGATCAGCTCCGTTATTCAATGCTAAAGTCAATGGAATTTGGTTGTTTGCCAAAGGGGTATTCGTAGTATCCAGCGCCGTGCTGAAAGAGCCATCACTATTAAAATTTACGCGAAAAAGGTTATCAGTATTATGTGTGCCTACATTCGCTGGTAAGTTTTGATTATCTAGCTGAAATGCAACATACCATTGATTTTGTGTTCCAGGCGGTGAAGACGCATTCGGTGCACCAAGCGCAGCTGAGGCATCGGCTCGGATGAAATACATGGAAAGGACATGTGAATTTCCAAGACTGTCATAAATCGTTGTCGAAGTCACATTGTTGTAGGTATCTGTTGCAGGCGTGGCACCGCCGGTCCAATCTACTGCAGTAGGTGTGCTGTTTGAGTATAAATTCAATCCACTGGTCACTAAATTCGTGGCTTGAGGGTTTATATTAGATGTATTGATTTGCAAGTCACCAGGGATACTACTGATGTTACCATTGTTATCAGCAAGAAGACCCTGTAATTTTTGATTTGAACTGTTAACAATAAAGCCTTGATTATCGAGTCCAAATGCTCCCGCCCTGGTGTACACATTTGAACCTTGGTCATCCAGGATAAAAAAGCCTGATCCGCTTACTGCCAAATCTAGGCTATTATTTGTGAAGGTAAAATTTCCCTGACCAAAGTTTTGTTGAACCTGAGCTAATCTAACACCACTGCCCGTGGCATTACCGCCACTTCCATAAGAACCCGTGGCATAGACGTCTGCAAATTCAGCCCTTGAACTTTTAAAACCAATGGTTGGAGAATTAGCTATATTATTTCCAATTACATCTAAATTTTTAGATGCGGCCTGTATTCCACTGAGAGCTGTTCCAAATACCATGTTGCCTCCTGCAAAATTTTTTTAATGCCTTGCATAACTCTTTGTGAGTAATATTTAACCAGTTATTTCTTTGACATCACTTAAAGAAACAGAGCCAATTCCTGCGACATTTAATTTAACGCCTTCCCCATTTTGGCCTAAACTCACACTATCGACATTAGCAGCCGTCATCGTTTTTAATGCGACTTCTTTTCCTGAGTATACCCCATTTACCTTAACGGTGTATTTTGCTGCCTGCATACGCTCACCTTTGTCATTAAAGCCGTCCCAACTGAATTGGAATTGCCCGGCTCCATGCTGACCTAAAGGGATTTTTCGAATTAGTTCACCGGATTCAGAATAAATAAAGGCATTTAAATTTTCGACACCTTCTGGTAATTCCACAGCAATTTTGGCATCTTCCTCTTTGTTTAGATGGAACGCATTACTGTTAACCAGAACCTTACGCCCAACTAAAGCCGAGGCTTGTAATGCCTGATTGGACTGCAGAGAAGAAGCCAGTTGTTGAATTGATTCTTGCATTTTAGTAATCCCATCATTTGTACTGAATTGCGCCAATTGGGAGAGAAAATCACCATTTGTCTGAGGACTTAAGGGATCCTGGTGTTGAACTTGAGCCACCATGAGCCTCAAAAAATCACTTTGTCCTAAATTTTTATTAGGTCCAGTAACGGGTTGTCCCACTAAAGGATTCGTTGCTCCATTCACCGAATTCATTACCATCACCTCACTCCCCTAATTGTAATGTTCGTTCAATCAAATGCTTTGAAGTATTAAGCACCTCGAGATTCATTTGATAAGCTTTCGAAGCTGAGATGATGTTGGCCACTTCAGCAACGTAATTGATATCGGGGGCATAAACAAAACCATCCGCATCTGCCAAAGGATTATTAGGCTCATATTGTTTGATGGCTTCTGCCTGGCTTTCATAAATATCAGTTACGGCCACACCCGCCTTGACATCATTATCCATCCACTGTTGGGCTTCTTCCTGAATGGTTTTAAACACGGGATATTGTGCTTTGTAGCTGTCCTCTGGCTTGCTGGTTACGACATTAGCATTACTCATGTTGCTGGCACTAGCAGTTAACCTTGTGGTTTCTGCTACAAGAGCCGAACCTGCAATATCAAACACATGATTCAAAGACATAGATTATTCCCCTTTCAAGGCTGTAAGCATGGATTTGATTTTGCCATCCAGGAAAGTTAGGCTGGCTTGGTAACTCACCGCATTACGGGCAAACTCGGTTGCCTCAAGGTTTTTATCCACCGTATTTCCATCCAGTGTCATATGGCTTGGGTTACGGTACTGTAATTTGCTTTGAAAAGAATTTGCGGTCGTGATGTGATTGGGATCGCTGGCTATCATGGTTTGAGAGGAATTTCCTGACATTTCCTGGGCGAGCGTTTGCTTAAAATCGATATCTTTTGCCTTATAATTGGGGGTGTTGACATTGGCCATATTCATTGCCAATTGTGAAGCTCGTTGCTCACGTAGTACCAAGGCTTTTGCGTGTATTCCGAGGTAATTATCTAAATCCAGGGCCATCTATAAACTCCGTTTTATGGTCAGAACGAAAGAAGCAAATCTCATGCCAAAATGCCATTAAGATTTAATAGTTCCTAAGTTGTCTTCCGAAAGAACTGGCAGTAAAATTAATGCACGTTCTCCCTTTCGGCTTTCCAAATGAATACTGCCAAAGAACTGCCCTCTAATGCTATTGAATTAGTAAAAGATTACCTGCTTCAGCTCCAAAATAATATTTGCAAACACCTGGAACTTCTTGATGGCCAAGAACGATTTATTGAAGATCGCTGGACAAGAGAGCTCGGTGGTGGTGGTATCACTCGAGTTTTGTCTTCTGGTGGAATCTTTGAAAAAGCAGGTGTAAATTTTTCCCACGTATCCGGAGAACATTTGCCGGCTTCCGCCAGTGCGCATCGACCTGAGTTGGCCGGTCGAAAATTCAGTGCTCTTGGTGTCTCACTCGTAATTCATCCAAGAAATCCTTTCGTCCCTACCTCTCACGCGAATGTGCGTTTTTTTATTGCTGAAAAAGAAGGAAGTTTACCGATTTGGTGGTTTGGGGGCGGCTTTGACTTAACCCCCTATTATGGTTTTCGCGAAGACTGCAAACATTGGCATCAGACTGCGCTGGCAGCCTGTGAACCATTTGGCACAGAAATTTATCCAAAATTTAAAACCTGGTGTGATGATTATTTTTATTTAAAACACCGTCAAGAAGCTCGAGGAATTGGCGGACTGTTTTTTGATGATTTTAACGAAGATAATTTTGATCATTCTTTTGCTTTAATGAAGAGCATCGGTGATCATTTTATGAAAGCTTATGCACCCATAGTTGAACGCCGCAAAGATTTAACTTATGGTGAAAGAGAAAAAGAATTTCAACTTTATCGAAGAGGGCGATACGTAGAATTTAATTTGGTTTACGATCGAGGTACATTATTTGGTTTGCAATCTGGCGGCAGGACTGAATCGATATTGATGTCTCTTCCGCCGGAAGTTCGTTGGGGCTACAACTGGAGTCCTGAGAAAGGCAGCGAGGAAGAAAAACTCTATAGGGAATTTTTGCCTGCTAGAGATTGGCTGACGGAGTAGAATTTTTGCCTCTAAAGGCCAGCTGCTTCTATGAGTGGATGGCCTTTAAGGTTAAGTCGTGATCTTTGAGATTTATTGCGTATTTCTTTTGGGATTCAAAACTATTTTCTTTGAATACCCGCCAATCCACTTCACAGCAGGAAGAGCCTTTCTTCTCTAAAAAGAAATAACTGTTCCAATCGTCTTTTTTCCGACTGCAAGACAAGGTTCCGGCGTGCAGCACAAGGCAAATTCGGTCATTTTTTTTACGTATTAATCCTACATTTGCATAGTGGAGGTGCCCTGTACAAACGATATCTATCTTGCTGCCTGCAAGAAAACTCACAAATTGTTCTTCATTCTCCAAAGGTTTGTGCAAATCTTCAATTTGATCAAAATTATGATGAAAGAAAAGAATATTGATTGCTTTATTTTGCGTTGCAAAAAAATCATCAATTTTTTGAAGCGTTCCACTCGTGAGTTTACCCTCCTTAACCCTCAATGGATTAACAGAGTTTACCCCTAAAATGGCTAGTTCATCATTAATAAATTCAGAAGGAAAATGTTTTCCCACAAAATGTGAATACCCTTTAAAGGGTTTAAACAATCTATTGAAAATATTATAGAGAGGGACATCATGATTGCCTGGCACAACCAGAATAGGGGTTGAAACACTTAACAGGAACTGTTGTAACGCGATGAACTGCTGAACTTTAGCCCGCTGAGTCAAATCCCCTGATATGATCACAACATCAGGGCTCAGTAATTCCAATTCTTTTTGAAATGCCTCCATGACAAGCGGTAAATGCATGCCAAAATGAAGATCAGAAATATGCATTATTTTCATGATGAAGTCAGGAGCGTTAAAGAGTTAGGTAAACTGCGATAAACCAGAGGCGTATGCATCATTAGAGTATCCCCATCCAGCGAAACATGAATTTCCTCCCTATTTCTAATATTTACCTCCACGGGACCCTTGGATTTCATAATTTCGAAATGATTTTTTCTACGAAATAAATGATGAAATATCTTGCCAACAGTCATTTTGCCACGTTTAAGGAAATAAATACCCAGGGTACTGTGATGAAAATTTTCTCTGGCAACGCTTGCTGGAAACGTATAGGTATAAAGGTTGTTGGATAGCATTAAGAAGGACGTATAAAGCTCGATATTAAACTCAGGAGCTCTTACAGAAATGCGAAAACTTTCATGATAAGAAAATGTTTTGACAATGCTTGGTATGTAACTCAACCATTTATGATAATGTTTGGCATAATGATCCCTTTGTTTTGCCAGCTTTGGATAAAAGCCTATGGAAGAGTTATTTAAAAATACATAATGATTCACTTCAGCCAAGTCAATTTTTATGAATTTAGGATTTTTCAAAGCGGTTATCAACTCTCCAATGGTGAGGGGTAAACCCGCTTCCTTGGCGAAATGGTTCATCGTTCCAAGCGGTAGGACCCCTAATGCTAAGGATTGATTTGCACAAACCTGAGCAGCGGTTCGAATGGTTCCATCACCACCACCGACTAATAATAATTCAAATTGATGAAGGCAATCTTTGATTTTACTTTCCAGTTCACCCGGTTCTAACTTAAAAAAAGTGTACTGAATATTTTCTTCGTCGAATGCTTGAAGATAATTAACAATTTGTTCGGCATTAAGCGCTTTTTTATTCACAACCAAAGCAATTTTTTTCAATTACTATCCTTGTTAGCTAAAGCTCCTTCATTCTAAACAGTGTCATCCATAAACCAAGTGCCACAAACACATTTAGAATAGCGAGAATTAAAAAAACCATTGGGATACTCATATTTAAATATAGCAATAGCATAACCAATCCAGAACCAATAAGCATAAATAAAGCATTAAAAATATTGTTGGTAGCGATTGTTCGCGCTCTCATGTTTTCCTGACTGGCTACCTGGATGTAGGTGTATAAGGGTACGATGAACAAACCAGCACTAAAAGAAAAGAAGAAAAAGTCAGTAGTAATTCTGACATTATTCCAGTTCGATAAAAAAGTCAGCAATGGGCTTAATGTTTGAATCGTATGGCTTTGTGGTGAAGCCAAATATAAATCGAAAGCAAAAAAAGAAAGAAATAACATACAAATAGGAACATATCTTAAGGTTATTTTACCCGCTAATAAATGCCCGATGGCAATTGAACCTAAGGCAATACCAATTGAAAATAAGGCGAGAAAAAAGGCAAAAACCGAGGCCTGAGCCATCAAAATATAATGCGTATAATCAGGCAGTTTGGTGAGCATCACAGCCCCTATCAGCCAAAACCAAGAAATGGTCATAATCACTGGCAAAATACGATAATTATGCAGAGAACCTCTTAACATATTGTTCGTTGCCCGCCACAAACGCCAATCAATCTTAAAATCGCTTTTTTTAGGCAACGCTTTGGGGATAAACAAACTGGAAACCAGGCCTAAGACTGCGATTGCATTGGTTAAAGCAACGGCGTAGCCAACATGAGGATGGCTACTGCCAATGCTTAATGTTCCCAAAGTAGTTCCAAGAAGAATGGCTAAAAAAGTCGAAGCCTCAATTAAGGAAGTGGCCCCAAGTAACTCTCCACGCAAAAGATGATCAGGTAGAATGGCATATTTGATGGGTCCAAAAAAAGTTGAATGAACTCCCATTCCTGTGAGGGTGATTAGCATTAAAACAATGCTCTCATTGTATAAAGCAAAACCACCAACTATCATTAATCCCATCTCGAAAATTTTTATGCCGATTGTCAGCCGTGCTTTATCAAATTTATCAGCCAATTGCCCGGCGGTAGCTGAAAACAGGAAAAAAGGGACAATAAATAATGCCCCGGCGATGGCTTGGTAGTACTGAGACTGTTCCAGATTGTTACTGACATGGTAGCTGATTAGAGTCAGCATCGCCAATTTAAAGGCATTATCATTAAAAGCACCAAAAAACTGCGTTAAAAAAAGAGGTAGAAATCTTCTGGCTCTTAATAAATAACTTTCAGGGAATCCCATTTAAACTCCACTCACTCTGGGATTTCATTTTACCTTTAAGCATAGATACTTCAACAGCCCTTAGGAATAAAAGGACACTGATAGGCATGAGTACGCACATTAAACTCAATTATTCCCTGTGGATATTTGGGATCAGGGACAACTTGCCCAATGCAATTCAGATATAATTTCTGATCATCCCCAAGGATTACAAACTTATCCTGATTAAAATTGTCTGGTAAATTGACTAGGCTTTTTACATCAATGGCTGAGGAAGCAATTTCTGTTTTTCCTTCAGAAAGATAGTTAATGAATAAATTGATTTTTTTGTCGTTTTTAACAGTAAGCTCAAGAGCTTCGTCATGATGATCCTGGCAATTCCAGAATATTTTATATTCGACAGCTGAAGCCAGATTGCTCAACATTAATAGGCTTAATCCTGCAAACCACAATTTCATAATCCATTCTCCCTTTATCCACTATTTGCACCCAGTGATATTCCTCTCACCGAAACATTAGGAATTAACTTCTTCTTTCATAGCGCGCTTGCTTAATGAGGCGATAATTCTTTCCAGACTGTGTTGATGCGGATCCATCTGATGAACTAAGGCTTCTGTCCTTTTCTCGCAATAATCTTTAACTTCGCGGTCAGGCAATATATAGAAAGTTTTTCTGTCTACTTCTTGCATAATGTGATGGGCTATGTCTTCTGGGGGGCGGCTACGCGCCACCAAATCAGCCACCATACTATGAAGTTTGTCAGTGTGTAGAGGCATGGAATTATTTAACAGTTGGGTATTGGCGAAGGAGGGGCAGACGACTGATACATCGACCGTTTTTCCCAAACGCTTAAGATCAAAATACAACGATTCAGACAGCGCTACGATAGCATGCTTTGACATGGCATAAGCCGACATTAAAGAACCGCTGCAAAGACCATACACACTGGCCATATTGATGATGTGCGAACGTCTTTCTTGCTTAAACATAAAGGGTAGAAAGGCTTGTACACCATGAATTACCCCATATAAATTAACATCAAGAACCTTACGAATGTGCTCATGGGTTAATTCCCAAATGGGAGCCAGATGTCCACTGATACCCGCGTTATTAAACAGGTAATCAATGCGATGAAAATGTTCATAGGTCTGCTTGGCAAGGTGCCTTAGACTTTCAGCTTTTGTAACATCGCAGACTACCCCTAAGACTTCTGCCTGGGATTGATTGCTCAGTTGCTCTACCTTATCGCATAGGGCAGTTACCGCACTATCAGCCATAACCACATGGAAGCCGCGATTTAGACAAATTTGTGCTAAAGCAAGGCCAATCCCGCTTGCTGCTCCAGTGATTACTGCAACTCTTTGATCAGACTCCATTCCAATCTCCTCAGGAAGTGATGTAGTAATTTGTAATCTCGCATGAATGATCAAACTCTGTAAAATAGAAAGATATGGCTCAAATTTAAACAGAGCAACGAATGGCGTGGATAATACGAGTGTTGTAGCTCTTGGTCAAGAATATTAATTGCAACAGACACACACCCTTTTTACCGGATATTCATTCTGACTATTGTCTGAATTGAAGCAGCAAAAGGTGCATCCATCATTGTGCATGATTACCTAACTTTCTTGAAACTAGTCTTTAAACTAAACAATTCCAAAAGCTAATGCATGACATCCCGTGCAATAGCCCAGACACAAAAGTCAGGATTAACCTGACTTTTTGCTGAATAGTATGCTGTCGAGCTTAACGTGCTTCATCCGAAACCACAATGACATCTTGAGCCTTATAACCTTTCGGACCTTTGTCTAATACAAAAGTCACTGCATCGTTTTCATGCAAGGTTTTAAAACCTACCCCCTGGATATCTTTGTAATGAACAAAAATATCATCCCCTTGTTCGTTGATGATAAATCCAAATCCTTTTTTTTCATTGAACCACTTAACATGGCCGCTTTCTCTTTGTGACATTCACTATCCCCTTGATCTAAACATTCGCTTGGTGGCGAATCAACAGTCGGTCAGTATCCTTAATTCTTATTGCAGGCAATAATAAGACCAATATTACATCTTAAAGTATTTAAAATACTTATAGGTTAGCACCAGGCCAACTTAATTAGAATAGCAGTTTTTTATTGATTGTTAATGACTTTTTTTTGAAATAAGGAAATCCCTAGTTAGTTAATGCCTTTATAGAGAAAAATTAGGTAAAATGCTTGCTGCCGCAACCACCCAGTAACAGGTTCCCATGGATACTTTTAAAGAATCATTCATTCGATTAGCTCTGGATTGCCAAGTGTTAAAATTTGGCGAATTCACTTTAAAGTCGGGGCGCACAAGCCCATATTTTTTTAATGCAGGCCTTTTTTATGATGGTGAGGCTCTAAGGAAGCTGGGGCAATTTTATGCCAAAACCCTCTTAACCGAGCAAATCCAGTTTGATCATCTCTTTGGCCCGGCTTATAAAGGCTTACCACTCGCCACCGCAACTGCAATCGCCTTAGCTGAATTGGGAGTAAACGTAACTGTGACTTTCAATCGCAAGGAAATCAAAGATCATGGTGAAGGTGGACAATTAATTGGCGCCCCTTTGCAGGGTAAAACCATCATTGTGGATGATGTGATCACCGCAGGTACAGCATTTCGTGAATCTCAAACTCTGATTAAACAATATGGTGGCCAATTAAGTGCTGTGATTATCGCCTTGGATCGCTGTGAGAAAGGATTGCATGAACAATCCACTCTAGCGGAAATCCAGGCACAAGGCATTGAGGTTTATTCAATTATAAATTTGTTTGATTTAATAGACTTTTTGAGCCTTGAAGGCCGTGAAAAAGAGGTTGAACGATTATTAGAGTACCAGCAGCAATATGGATGTAACAATAAAGGTGGGTAAATCCCACCTTTATTTATGAATTGCAATCATCAATAGGCTGCAATATCAATGGTCTTCATCTTGTAATTCATTTTCTTACCGTGCCTTGAAAGAGTCACAGTAATAGGCTCCCCAACTTTCATATCGACCAAGATATTGTAAAACATATCGTAATTTTTAACGGGATGCCCATTAATAGCCAAAATGACATCTCCTAGGCGGATTCGACCGAAGCTGTCTCTTAAAGTACCTCTTAGTCCGGCTTGAGCTGCTGGGGTGTTAGCCAAAACATCTGCGACCAATAAGCCCTTCTTAATGCCTAGCTGTTTGGCGATGCGAGGTTCCACCACTTGAACACCAATACCTGCAAGAACTACCCTGCCATTTTTGATAAGCTGAGGAACAATCCGCGCGATATCATCGGCAGGAACTGCAAAGCCAACGCCGGCAGATGACCCAGAATTTGAGTAAATGGCGGTGTTCATACCAATTAGCCTTCCTTTGCTATCCAGCAAGGGACCACCTGAGTTTCCAGGATTGATTGAGGTATCGGTTTGAATCATGTCACGAATGGTAACACCTCCAACTCCAGGAACTTGTCGACCCAGTGCAGAAATGACACCAACCGTCAAACTATGATCCAGACCAAAGGGATTGCCAATGGCAATGGTTTTTTGGCCCACTAACAGATCATTGGTTCTAGCCAGAATGAATGGAGTGAAATTTTTTAACATCTCCAACGCTTTCGGAGACGTGATAGCCAGCACAGCAATGTCTTTGCGTGGCTCAGCCCCTACTACTTTTGCTGGCACTGTTAATTTACCAATGCTCACTCTTAAATTATCTGCCCCGTGAATAACATGATAGTTGGTCACAATATGGCCCTCAGCATCCCAAATGATACCCGAACCTGCACCAGCGGCTACCTGAGTGCGCTCATAGGAATGATTCAGTACGGTTGCCAAGCGATGTACATAAACCACTTTAGGTGAGAAATTTTGAAAAATTTCCACGGTATTACGTTCATTTGGCAAAAGCTCGTCTAACGTAGTACTATGCAGGGGGACTGCAAGGAAACTGCTTAGAATTAGCAAAATTAAGCGAAACCTTTTAATCATCATCAACTCCATAAATTACACACCAGTTAGCCAAGTCTTCACTCTGGCGCAATATAATTATTCATCACGGGCTTAAAAGGTTAAATCGGAATTGACCTTGCCGGTTACATTCCACAAGAATCAAGTACTCCTTCCCTTTTGCAAAACGAACTTCATGTCGTTTCGGCGAAGCCACAACAGCTTATTAATTATTTTTTGGCAATTATGCCCTATTTTCGCCCAATTAGACAAATAAAATACATTTAGCCAGAGGTTTTGTTGCTTTGCAGATAAGAACAAAATGAAATTTTTCAAGTTCTTAGAAAGGGCTATCGCCTAAGAAAAATATTCATCGCAGTCCTTATTCGACCCTTCTGCAATGAATGGTTGTATGTGGTCATTTGATCGATAAGCCTGATACTAATTCCGCACGCATTCACGGAATTAGTAAGGAAGGTTTTTAATGGAGTTTTACCAGAACAATAACTTAGTTATTCAGAGACCATTCTGGGTGTAGTTGCGTTTTAGGCTCTTGTTGAGGCACATCGGCAGCTGAATCTGTTTTTTTGCTGTCGTTGATGTCTCCTTCTGCACCAGAAACTTCGCCTCTATTTCCAATCTCACCCTTAGCCTTATCTTCACTAATATTGGTTGAGGGTTTGAAGTACTGCATCAGCATCGTTATGGGAGCCATAATAAACGCTTTAAAGGTTTCTGTACTGGCGTCGATGCTTTTAGTGGCAATGTTTTCGCTATTTTGATTATGCCGCAAATAGATTTTCTCCAGCATGCCTGAATGGCGTTCATAGATGACGTCCAAATGGCTGTTCCGCTTTTTTTCCTGCTCAAGAAGATAATCTTTTAACTCAGAGTGAGTATCCCACAGGCTATCACGCCGTTTTTGCAATTGCTCCAATTCCTTTTGGTAGAATTGCAATTCGATATCGATTTCATTCTTAAGCTTGTCGCAAATAGACTTTCTCTCAAGCGATTGTTCTCCATTTACGATAGCCGTCGACTCTTTAATTGCTGTCTCAGCATAACGCTGAACTAAATCCGTTTTTTTCTTTAAGATGTCTTCGATTTTCTGATCAAGATACTGAATTGCATCTTTATTCGAACCTAAAACCTGATAATGGGAATCAAATCGCTTGGGGCTTATCATTTCCTTACGCAAATTTTCCAATTCAAACACTTCCTGGCTTAGTGCCCGCTGTTGAGCTTTGTCATTTAAATCTTTATCGCGACTTAATAATAATTGCCTGATAAAAGCGGACAAAAGAGCAACAACGCCAAATGCAGTCGCACAAATGATCGCTATAGTTATTGCTTCCATAGCAAATTCTCCTTAGTGCAAATGAATCAATTGAGTATGAATGTCAATGGCAAAATACGAACTAAATGCCTGATAAGAATCCACCTCTGGCCATTCTTCTCGGTTATTGCACATTCTCATCATTTCCGCTTCAAAAATGGGTTGATAATAGTGCTGAAGAAAAGGTTTGATTTGATTTAATTTACTAAAATTTTTTACCACTACCGTGGCATTTTCAGCCAGATGGGATAAATTAACCTGCTCAAGAACGCTGATTAAATCACTTTGATCATCCACTGCAGATTTCATCCATTTCAGCAATATGGAACGTGGTCTGACCCGCAGTAACTGCTTACCGTCCTCCATAGAAGGTTCCATCAGTACAATTTGCGAATGAAGTTCAAATTTAAAACAACATAGGAAATCTAAAAAACTGCCTTCGATTTCATTCCTGGCATCATCTCCTAACCAGCGAGAGATTTCATGGCGGAACATAGTAGTAAAATGACGTTCTATCTCGTTTAATGTTTCTTCGTCATTTTTTTGCTTTTCAATGACATAAGCAGTATTATCGGTTTGCAACAAGCGTAATTCCGGTAATTCGATTTCTGGCAATTGAGAAGCAAGGAATGATAAGAAAACAGGTGTGGGCTTTAAAATAATAATTTCCCATCGACTTGGTTGCATGACGCTCTCCTTGATTTTATCGACTCATCCTGAGTACAACTAAAAAGCAAAATCAACGTCTTTTTTCCCAAACTTTTCTTAAGGGAAGACTATCAGGTTAACTTAAAATTAGAAAAATGACAAGAAAAAACCTTTTTTTATTTTAATGTAAACAGTCTTTTCAAACTTGTAAAATTAAGCAAATTTTGTGCAATTCAATACAAATCAGACTCTAGCTGACTTGACAACCCCATTGTTATCGCTACCATAGCCTGGCCATTTTTTCTTTCTTCTGAATATGAACTTTATAAAAAAATCCGTTATTGGGCTTTCTCTTTTCCTGGTTACAATCACCTTCATCCTCTGGGCACTGGCCAAATCCATTAAACCAGAGATCATTAAGGATTATGTCAGTTCCCAGCTAAGCGCCCTTACCCATCAGCAAAGTACAATTCAAGGGGATATTTCCTGGCAAATTTTCCCAAGGCCTGCCGTCAAAATTACAGGGGTTCAGATTGGCCAACTCCAGGGAGAAACACCCTACTCCATTATGTTAGATAATTTATTGTTTAACCTAAAAATAACTCCGCTACTTCGCGGCAAATTGGTTTTTAGTGAACTGAATGTAAACGGTTTTGAGGTGGATATTAACCCCGAGGCACAAAGGCCCTCAGAGAGCAATAAACAACCTGCCGCGTCTAAACAGACATCTGATAACAACATTGCAGAAAAATTTGCCATTGCCCGCGTACTCTTGAGCCATGGCCAGATTAGATGGAAATCACAACAAAAAACCTTATCCCTTACCAATCTGCAGATTGGAGCGGAGCAATTTAATCTAAACAAACTCTCCTTCCCTCTTCAATTTAAAACGTTACTTACTCTCAATATTGGGGAAAATGCAGTTGCGAGAGCCCAAATAAATTTTAAAGGAAATACCTCTCTATCCAGTACTTTATTCAGCAAACCGTTATTAACTATTGAAAATAGTCCTTTATATGGTCAACTGACTATTCAAGACGTCAAAGTTCAGCAATTAAAAATTAATAAAATTGGTGCTCATGTAAAAACAAAAAATGGCGTTTTGCAGCTTAACCCCTTAACTTTGTCCCTTTATAACGGGGAATCTGTTGGTGATCTCGCCTATGAATATGCTAGTAAAAAATTGACAATCAACCAAATGGCTACCAATCTTAATGGCAATAGGCTCAGCTTTGATCTTCTGCAAAAAAAACTACTGAAAGGCAGTCTTGATTTTTCACTTCACACCCAAGCCAATCTGCAAAATCCCCACTGGTTAGAAACAGCAATGGGTAATGGAAATTTAAGTATTAAGGATGGCGAGATGGAATCCATTAATCTTAATAAGGTAATTGATGAGACCAGCCGCAAAATTAATCAGCTAATCAATGGTAAAAAAGATGAAGTCAAAGACGTTTTACAACTTAGCCAATTTGATGATCCTGCTTTCTTTAGGGGCAATACCAACTTTAAACTCTTAACCATTCAGTATTCTTTAGAGAATGCAGTATTAGCCAGTAATTCTCTGGTACTGCAGACGGATCGCTTGCAATTAAAAGGGGATGGGGCTTTAAACCTGAAAGACAATAGCCTCAACAGCCATTTATTGGCAACTGTCAGCCTGAATGATCCCGAAGTGGATAAAATTCAACAAATCCTCGGAGGAAATTTTCCATTGATGGTTAAGGGCAGCTTGACTGAACCCCTGGTCCTTCCCGATTTATCTATCATTAATCCAATTTTAACTCGATATTGGTTAAAGGAAGCGCTCGTTAAACCCGTTAAGGAAATTCATAAGCAGATCAAAACATTACTAAGCAATGAAGATTCATGATTTAAATTCAAAAGCATTCGAGGCTTTGCAACAGGAATTTAGTGGGCCTTTATTGCGGTGGTTTGATAGCCATGGCCGCAAGGATCTGCCCTGGCAAAATCCTCGCACTCCTTATCAGGTCTGGGTTTCTGAAATCATGCTTCAGCAAACACAGGTAAAAACGGTAATTCCTTACTTCCACCGCTTTATGCAGCGTTTTCCAAGCCTTTGGCATTTAGCCCAAGCCCCTGAGGATGAGGTGTTATCGCTCTGGTCAGGTCTTGGCTATTACAGCCGAGCCAGAAATTTAATCAAAACTGCAAAAATAATATGCGATGAACATCAAGGTGTCTTTCCAAATGATGTTAATCTCCTTATTGGTTTACCGGGTATTGGTGCTTCCACTGCTGCAGCAATAGCGTCTCAAGCATTTGGCTTACCAACGGCAATCCTGGATGGCAATGTAAAGCGCATTCTTTGTCGTTATTTCATGGTTAATGGCTTCCCAGAACAAAGTTCTGTCAAAAAACAACTCTGGGAGTTGGCAAACCAATGCATGCCATTGAGTCGCTGCGCAGACTATACACAAGCTATTATGGATTTAGGTGCTACCTGTTGCACTCCCAAAAACCCTGGTTGTAATCTTTGTCCGCTAAGCCCGAGCTGCCTGGCTCATTTAAAGGGAACGGTTGCAAGTTATCCCTTTAAAAAAGTCAAAAAAACAAAACCTGTTGAGGTTCGCCACTTTTTACTCCTGTACAATGAGGATGGAAAAATATATTTAGAGAAAAGACCTCCTGCGGGGCTATGGGGAGGACTTTGGTGTATGCCTATGATGGAACAGGGGCTAGCACCCGAAGCCTATTTGTTGCAGCACTATGATCTGAAAAGCATACAGCTGGAAGAAGTAGTAAGATTAAAGCATTCTTTCAGTCATTTTCATTTGCATATTACCGCATTGGCAGTCTTGGTCAGCCCCTCTGGCAATGCAGTTCATGAAAACAATGGGAACTGGTTTCATCTGAATCAAATTAACCAGCTTGGGCTTGCTAAGCCCACAATGTCCATCATTAAGTGTTTTGAAGAGAAACAACGGATCGTGAGCGAATGATTGTCATCACCATTAGAATGACTGCAGCCAGCAAAAGCAAGACAATTTCAGCATTATACAATTGCGCCAGAGGAATGTCTTTCCAACGCGCCAATACATAGTAAAACACTACAATGACCACTCCAGACAGGCTATTAAATAAAGATTGCACCCTTCCTTGATACTTTAAATCCGTTAATTCTTGCGCCAAAGTGGTGAGTAAGGCCCAGGAAGAAAATGAAAAGCCAATAAAAAAATGATAAAAAATGGCCAACTCGGTGCTTTGCGTATGGCTAAACAGATAAAATGAAACAATCCCAATAATAACCTGTGCGAAAACCACCCGCCACAAGGTAAAGACAGTTGCCAGCCAAGGACTTAAAAAACCTCCCACAATAATGCCCGCCGATAACATTGATTCTAACCAACCAAATTGACTAACGTCACTGTGCAGCACAGATTTTGCAAAGGGCGCCAGCAAGACAGGGGCGGTCATGTAGCAAATAAAAAACAAACCCTGAACCAAATAGATAAATAACACCGGGACTCGGCTAACAATGTAGCGCCCGCCTGCGACGAATTGCTGGAAAAATGACTCTTGCAATGGATTGATGCTGTGTTTAGCTTCGTGCCTGATCAGCAAAATAAATAGAGTAGCGAATAAATAACAGGCTCCATTTATCAAAAAGCACATGGCAAATGAAGTGCTGGCCAGAATAAACCCTGCACAACCCATCCCAAGTACAGCCCCGATTTCATAGGCAGTGTCCAACATGGCATTCGCGTAAAGTAAATCTTCCTCAGTGGATACTATTTCACGTACAAATGCCATGGCAACAGGTATATAAGAAGCCAGCAATGTACCAATAATGGCTGCCAAGGTGTAAATAGCAAAGGCAGAGGCATAATTTTTTGAAGTAAGTACAGCAAAGGCAAACAGGCAAAGCGCCCTTAGCAACACCGTAATGGTGAGTAATTTCTTACGATTGCATCGATCAGCAAGGACTCCAAGAAAAGGACCAAGCACTACGTTGGGCAACCAGAAACAAGCCATAAGGATTGCCGTAGAAACCACTGAGGCGTCATATTGCATGAGAGCCCATACCATGACGATATAGGTTAATCCATTGCCGAACATTGCCAGTATGCAACTTAAAAGAAAGTTTCTAAAAGCCGCATTTTTAAAAAGATGACGTTGTTTTTTAAACATAATAATCGTCTGCATTGAAGTTTTTAATCGCCCTGAGGGCTTAATTTTGAAGATGTTTAAACAAGGCAGATTGAATTGGCACAGGAGAGGACGTCCAACTTGCTGTTTCTCTCCCTTTTAAAACCCTGTTTGCAGCAGCAAGTGACATATCCTACCACAACATTAACAATTTGCAAAGTTTTTGAACATATTACCTTATTGTGTTCGCCAATAAATCCAGTATTATCAGGTCTTGATTTTTGTGAGAATGGTTATGATTATTTTATTGATGCTAGTTAGCCTTATTGCCTTATTATGGGCTGCAAACAATTTGGTTACCGGGGCTTCTGGTATTGCGGCTCATTATCGTCTTTCTCCATTACTTGTGGGATTTACTTTAGTGGCTCTAGGCACTTCAGCGCCTGAAATTATGATTGCCATTACCGCTTCCATCGAGGGAGCACCGGATATCACAATAGGCGATGCAATAGGTACTAACATCGCCAACATAGGTCTGGTATTAGGATTGACCGCACTGATTAAACCGCTTCGTGTGCAGTCAACCCTGTTGCGGCGTGAGTATCCTTTGCTGTTTTTGGTCATGCTTTTTTCTTACTCGCTGATGCTAGACGGATACCTTGGGGTGCTAGACGGTTGCTTGCTGCTATTAATGTGCCTTGGATTACTTGGTTATTTTATTTTTTTAACCAGACAGCAACGACCCCAACGACAACAAACTCTTGCCTTTCAACACGCGGTGCTGGCCAAACGCTCGCTTAAAATACACGTCATCCATTTGCTTATTGGCTTAATTGTATTACCCATTAGTGCCCGTTACCTGGTCAATAGCTCGATTACTTTAGGTCACATGCTAGGAGTTAGTGATTTGATTATGGGATTAACCATTCTTTCCATAGGCACTTGCTTACCTGAATTAATGACTTCCGTTGTTGCTGTGCTAAAAGATGCCGATGACATTGCCATTGGTAATATTTTAGGCGCGAACATGTTTAATCTTTTGGCAGTGATCATATTTCCTAGCATTATTCATCCCGCTGTAATCAGCACAACTTTGTTATGGCGTGATATTCCAGTGATGTTCATAACCACCTTTGTGTTATTGTGGATAAACTATCGTAATAAACAAAAAATGGCTCGTTGGCACGGAGGGATACTGGTCCTTATTTACATTTGCTACATGTGTTCTTTAATTATTAATGCAGCAATGAAGTAGATTCAACTCTTAGATAAGGCATTGTTAAGGTCTTAACTGCTATCTCCGGTAAATTTTCCTTTAATAATATTTTTTATTTGAAAACCTTAATTCCCAAGATCATCTATACTTCATAAATCAACAGCCGAGGATTTCACATGTTATATCGAATTTTTATTAGCTACATCCGGTTCAAGTTGCTTAAACTTGTTTTAGATGCGGTTCGCAAGAGCAAACTGGCTAAAACCGGGAACGGCAAAGGGGGAGCTTTTCTCACTTATTTACTTGAATTAGGGCTGACCTACTTCCTGGAATCAAGATCACGGCGAAGGGCTAAATAATTCTTTTAAATGAAAGGGACTGTGTTAATCAGCCCCTTTCATCTCTTTGGGTGCATCATTGCTTCGCACTTCAAGCCAAAGAGCATTAAGAACAGCAAAAGTGCATGCCAATCCAGTACCCAATATCCAAGAAAAATACCACATCTCTCATTCTCCTAATAAAATACCTTATCATTTTCGACAATACTGTTCACCGTAACCTTTCCCCGCAAAACACGGTAGACCCAGGATGTGTACAAAATAACCAGCGGTAAAAAGACAATGGTTGCGATTAACATAATTAATAAAGTTAATTCACTTGATGAACTATCCCATACAGTTAAACTCTGATTAGGATTGCTGGATGAGGGTAAAATAAAGGGAAACATGCTCACCCCAACCGTAGCAATAATCCCAAAAATACTCAGCGAGCTGGAGAGGAATGCAAGCAAGGGTTTTCTGTCCAGGAACATCGCTAAGAAAGAGCAGATTATGCCAATCGCAGGCATGAGCAGGGTTGCAGGCATTTTTTGATAATTGCCCAACCAGGCACCGGATTCGCGTATCACTTGCTTATACAATGGATTTGATGGACCATCATAAGCAGGAATAGAGAGTAAACTGTAGCCATCTACGGCACTATAAATCCAAAAACCCCCTATGCCAAAGAGGCATATGGTTAATAAACTCGCAGCACGTCCCGCTTTGACTGCCCTTTGTTGCAAATGCCCTTCCGTTTTAATATTGATAAAATAAGCTCCCTGCATAGCCAACATCGCTACTGATAAAACACCACAGAGCAGTGCAAATGGATTGAGTAACGCTAAAAATGTACCGCTGTAGAATGAACGCAGGCTTGGATCAAATTGAAAAGGCACACCTTGCAACACATTGCCAATGGCAACGCCAAAAATCAAAGCGGGAATGAACCCTCCAATAAATAAGGCGCTATCCCAAGATCGCCGCCATTTCGGATGGTTCAATTTAGAACGGTATTTGAACCCTACAGGCCGCAAAATAAAAGCCAGGAGCACCAGCAACATGGCTAAATAAAATGCAGAGAAAGAAAGCGCATAGAGCATGGGCCATGCGGCAAAAATTGCACCTCCGCCTAAAATGAACCAGACTTGATTGCCTTCCCAGGTTGGTCCAATGCAATTGATTAATATTCGCTTTTCCATGTCGGTTCTGGCAACAAACGGTAGCCAAATTGCAATGCCCAAATCAAAACCATCCATGATTGCAAATCCAATTAATAACAAGCCCAGCAAAATCCACCAAATAAGGCGTAGTGTTTCATAATCCAAAGACATATTCATTTCTCCTAATGGCTTGCTTGTTCAGGACCTAAGCGAATGTATTTCACCATCAAATACAGCTCAATAATGGCCAAGGTGCTGTAAAAACTTATAAAAAAGATGAGTGAGGTGATAAGCTGCGATGAGCTTACAGAGGAAGTTGCAACCGCGGTCGGCAAAATTCCCTGAACCACCCAAGGTTGGCGGCCATACTCAGCAACCACCCAACCCAGTTCGGCAGCTACCCAGGGAAGTGGAAGTGCTAACCAGGCAATGACTAGATACCAGCGAGTGCTGTGCAATTTTCTTTTGATCGATAAATAAAACCCCATTGCAAACAGGAAGATAAAAAAGAACCCACACGCCACCATGATTCGAAATGAAAAGAACATCGGTGTTACATGAGGAGCTAAGTCATGAGCAGCTTTATCCACCTGTTCCTCACTGGCATCGGAAACGGATTCACGGTATTTTTTTAGCAGCAAACCATAGCCTAAGGATTTCCCATACTTTTGAAACTCCGTCTTGGCTTGCTCATCCCCTGGATTAATTTGCAGTTGGGTTAAAGCCTTATAGGCGCGCATACCTTCATGAATGTGTTGCTTCCCTTGTTCTATCAGTTCAGAAATTCCTTCAAGCGGTTCATTTAAAGAGCGTGTAGCAATTAATCCCAATACATAAGGAATTTCAACTGCATATTTGGTGTTCTGATTCTGTTCATCAGGTATACCAATTAAAGTCAAACTGGCTGGTGCTTTTTCTGTGTGCCACATAGCCTCCATCGCAGCCATTTTCATTTTTTGATTGCTATTTGCCAAATAACCACTCTCATCACCCAGGACCACCACCGAAAGAGCCGATGCCAACCCAAAGGAAACAGCAACTGTCATTGAACGTTTGGCGAAAGGGATATTGCGCCCCCGCAATAAAAAATAGGCGCTTACGGATAATACAAATACCGCACCGGTAACATAACCCGCACTAATCGTATGCACGAATTTAGCTTGAGCAACCGGGTTAAAGAAGATGTCAAAGAAATGATTCACTTCCATGCGCATGGTCTTAAAATTAAACTCCGCCCCTACTGGATTTTGCATCCAACCGTTAGCAATCAAAATCCATAAGGCTGAAAGATTCGTGCCCAAGGCCAACAACCAAGTGCAAACCATATGTTGGAACCTGGTTAGGCGATCCCAACCAAAGAAAAACAAACCAACGAAAGTGGCTTCGAGGAAAAAAGCCATTAAGCCTTCGATGGCCAAAGGGGCTCCAAAAACATCGCCTACGTAATGTGAGTAGTACGCCCAGTTGGTTCCAAACTGAAACTCCATGGTTAATCCCGTGGCCACCCCCATAACGAAGTTAATCCCAAATAATAATCCCCAATATTTAACCAGCTGACGCCATATTTCTTTTCCAGTCATGACGTAGATGGTTTCCATTATTGCAAGAAGCAAAGAAAGTCCCAGCGTCAGCGGCACGAATAAAAAATGATAGAGGGCCGTCAGCGCAAACTGTAGGCGAGAAAGATCAACCACATCACTGCCAGGAATCATAGAATCACCTTGTACTCGTTTTTGTTAATTGTGAATGCACACCACCCCGTGCAAGAAACAGGTCCTGTGGGCTAATTTTATGTTTTGGACCGCTGAAACAAACCCACCACAGGAGGAATAAAAATAACAATTTAAAAAATAAAGTTACTTGGATATCACGAGCGATCGCTTTCATGATTGCTAAAAGAAAAGATTGATTGATTGAAGATTAACCTATATTTGGCTAAAATAACTTGATCCAGATCAAGTTTGATTTTTAAGGTAGCGGTAGTTTGACTCTTTGGCCTTCCTCACATAGCTATAACCCATGCCAGGCATGCACTTTAGTCTCTTTCTGCCAGAATCCGCCTTCTTCATCTCTTAATAAAACCAGGATTTATCAAGCGGGAGAGGTGTTGGTCAAAGCGAACTCAGCTTTGGACCATATTAAAATTATCAGGCAAGGCGCCGCCAAAGCACAGCAATTTTTAGCCACCGGAAAAGAGCAAATCATTCATTTTTACTTGCCGGGCGAACCGATTGGATTTGATGCAATTCCCAACAAAATGCACCCGCATGCAGTATGCGCCCTGGTCGAAACCACAACTTGTGAACTTTCTTTGCAACATTTGCTTGATTTCACTTGCAGCTCTGCAACTTTACAAGCAAAACTGCTTGAGGTTACGCAAAAATTTCCAAGCTTGTCTTTCAATTACTATTATTCCGCTTCGATTCCCGCGGCACAACGGCTTGGCAGTTTTTTCATCCATTTAGCCAATCGCATTAAACAATGCAATATCCCCTACCCTTATACTTTGCCCATGAAGCAACAAGATATTGCTAATTTTTTAGGGATTACAGCAGAAACCACCAGCCGATTACTAGCCCTCTTTCAAAAAGAGCAATTAATAAAAATGATAAATAAAAATATCAGCTTCATTGATGTAGAAGCCTTAAAGTTTAAAACTGTGGCCTAAAAACCGCCTCTGAAACAAGCCGTATGAACTTTATTTTTCAAATTCACTTAATTGTCCCTTAAGCTTTCTTCTTTAAACTCAATCCATTTTATTTAGATGAGAAGATTAGTATGCCCCGGATTGATGAGGTTATTGACAAAATCGCAAGATTTATTACCGCTAATCATATAACGACAGGAAAGGAAGTTCTTGAGCTACTTAAGAAAGGTAAGTCGAATGCTGCGTTTCTTCATGCTTGCCAACAATGTAAACCACAGGATCAAGACACCTTAAGATTAATCAAGTTGCTTATTTCTCATCATGATGATTTAAAAATTAATGTAAATGCGACAAAGGATGGATTTTCTGCACTTCTTTTTGCCACAGTGAATGAAAATCTTGATTTGTATATAGACCTTCTCTCAGCAGGTGCAGAAGATAAAACTGCCACCACCTTAATGAGCAGCAATTTTACCTCAGCGAGTAAGTCAATTCAGAAGCTTTACCACGAAAAATTCCTAACAAGGTACAACATTCTTTTGAACGATTTTGCTGATAAAAGGAGTTTACCGGATAGAGAAACTTACCCAAATGATGAGGAAAATGCGCAATTTGACTTAACTCGTGTTATTTACATTCTTAATGTCATTCAATTTTTAATGGAATTTCAAAAGCCAGAAACCAGATTGCAAGGTGGTCTGCCTAAAAATCCCTCCCCTCTGCAGTTGGCCACTATCAGCAATGAACAAATGACGAAAAATCGTCTCTTGCTGGAAAAATTGTGTTTAACCATTCAGAATTTATCAAGTACGCTGAGGATAAAATACAGCAAATTTTTCTCTCCTGCCCCATTTACCTGGATTACTTTTGACCAACTGGGTGGAATAATTATCGAACCGGCTGAATTCAAAGTGACAACCATCCCTGTATTGGATTTTGATGATCTCATAGAGTCAGAAGACCGTGAACAAAAACTCCGTTTAGTGAGCAGCAGTAGACAGTTTTTGAATGAAATTGGCGACTTGCAACCAATCATTGAAGAGGCCGTGACGGACATTATCGAAAAAGACCTACCTGCTTTAAAAGCTTTTTTTCATAAAATAGCAATGAGTTTGATGAAGTCAGATCAAAACATTGATGTCCCTCCAATAACCTTAGCTGCGTCAAAATGCCTTGTGGGTTATTCGAACGATGTGCACAATTTAATTAAATTAATTAACTTGGCCAGTTTTTCCGAACATATTAAGATGTCAAAAACCTCAGCACTGCCAAGCTCAGTTCTTCTGGAAGGCAAAATTAAGCGGCCACACCGCTTCGAAAAAAGATTTGATTTATCTTCGAAAATGGGACGTCACGCTGCCCTTCGCCTTTTGCAATCACTCGGGGAATTAATTACCGGGAAAAATTTTTCTAAATTTCTGATTGATTTGGACCCTACAGTCGATTGGCGGACATTCATAGTTATCCGTGACGCCATTACCCATCAAGATGAAAAAGACTATCACTACAAAATTGAGCAATTTCTTCAAAACGAGGAGGCCCTTAAGCAAATCTTTGGCGATGAATTTGCCTATTTCTGGCAAAGATTAATAAATTTGCTTGTGTTGAGGGAGCAAAAACTTGGTGCTTATCAATTCGATCCTAAAACCTACTGGGCCAATCTTTTTAATCTGGAGTGCAGTGTCAAAGAACCTGCTCCAGAGGAACAGAAAGCCAGCTCAACCGTCGAGCGCAGAGTCAACGACCAAGAAGAGAATGAGTTTCTTGATGCATTGAAAACTTATAAAGCCCCGGAATCCGTTTTCGAACAGTGCAAGGGCATTTTCAGTGGTGCTTTTAGAGCTAATAAGCAACAAATTGGTTCTATTCTGCAATGCTTTCCTAAGAAAAGCATGGGTGAATACTACAAACATCTAAGTGAAATTCTAACTAAAGCCACGAGTAAGCCTGCTACCAGCGAGTCAGAAAGACAGCGTAAGCGTGAGGAAGAACAGTTAGCAAGTCAAAGAAGAGAACAGGAGCGGAGAGCAAAATTTAAGGGTCTCGACAGCTTAAGAGCATTTGCCGACCGTTTAGAAGTTGCTCCACAAGCCCAACATATGCTTAACCCCTCTAAACGTCTGGATTTAGCCATTGAAGCGCTTGAAAATATCCGGGAATTTTTAATCGATGTAGCCTACCTCAATCCCTCCTTGGCATTTACAACGGTTCAGGACTGGGATAATCACTCTAAAAAACTGCATCGCCCAGCTCTTTATAAGCTGCTCGATGATTTTCATGAGCTGAATGATGCTATTGAGTACAATGCTGGACAGCTCCTGCAACATCTAGAGACGCTTAGGGGATACAAACACTTCAAGGCTTGTGAATTCATAAACAATAATTATCCAGCTTTGCGGGCATTTCGTAATTATTTGGAGCATGGCGATCCGTTATTTGATAATAATAATGAGGTTTGGACTCAAAGTGGTTATCGACAACAACAAACTGCACCAATGATTATACGTCTGGTTTTTGAATTGTTGCCCCAACTGCAGGAAATCAAGCAGAGAATACTCTTCACAAAAACTGCGATTCAGGAAATTTCAAATCCTAAAGATGAGCATCCAGGTCCTTTTGTTTCAGATAAAGAATTTCAAGAGTGGACTAAGTTAAGCTCAAAAAGTTACTCCCCGCATGGATTTTTTAGCCTTGACGGAGGGCAAAAGGATCAAAGCATTTTTGAAGCTGAAAAAGAATTTAGCTACTACTAACGCCCAAGAAACACGAAGCTCTGGACAAGTTGGACCACTATTCCAACTTGTCCAACCTGCTAGGACAATATATTTTCCTTCCTGTACAAAGGCACTTGCAACAAAAATTCACTGACGTTGTGCTTGACAACATCTTTGAGGCAAGCACGATTCTGAAATACTCTTCTTTGCCGTTCAGAGCTTGTTCCCGAGTTCATTATTGTCCTGAGTACGTCAAAATAAGACTCGTATTTCAGTTTTCGAACATAAGGTTTTAATTTTTCGAGCCATTCATCAATGTCTTCGCGCATTGCTTTGGTTTTTCCTTCAGTATTCGTGACCAACTGAGCGTCCAAACCATGCCGAATTGCCCTCCATTTATTTTCTCGGGAAAGCCAATAAGGAGGGTAAGATACTGATTCAAGCCAACTGCCATTATCGGCGAACCAGTGGGCAAGAGTATGGATAAAAGCCACTAATGCCACTGTTTCTGCAAGAGTGGCGGTGCCATCGCAAACTCTAATTTCCAAGGTGCCAAAGCCAGGACTAGGTCTTAGGTCCCACCATAGATCTTTTAGGGTGCGAATCGAGCCACAGTGTTTCAAAGTTTTGTATAAATGCTCAAAATCTTGCCAGGACTTGACCGCATAAGGCTGACCGGCGGTAGGAAGAGATTCATAAGTAGTGGGCCGACATGAAGCTAAACCCGTATCAATGCCTTGCCAAAAGGGGGAGCTTGAGGAGAGGGCTAAAAGATGGGGCAAGAAATGCATTAAGAAATTATTATAACGAATGCAATCCTCACCACTAGTCATGCCCAAATGCACATGCAGGCCAAAAACGCTCATTCGCCTTGTTAGCCACTGATTGCGGTCCAACAAGTCCTGGTAACGCTCGGAGGGAGAAATTTTCCAATCTGCATAGGTCGAAAAGGGATGAGAACCCGTACCGGCAAACAAAACACCCAAGCCCTTGGTTGCTAATTGCAGTTCAGAAAGTGTGAGATATAAATCTTCCTCAACTTCTTGAACGCCATGACATTTATCCGTATTGACTTCAATGGTACTCAAATAAAACTCGGGTTTAACTTTTTTCAAATGGCTGGTTGCATCCAGTACTTCTTGAGCTCGAGAACAAAGGTTGTAATCCAAAGCATCGATAAGCTGCAGTTCAATTTCCACGCCCAAGGTTAAAAAGCCTTGACTTAAAAATTGAATCTCTGGCTCTTCAGGAGCCAACGTGCAGGTGTTCACCGCATCATTAATGTTCGTTAAGGAATTTTTAAAATCCTTTCGCATATACCCCCCTTTTTCTTATTTTGGGTTTTAGCCTTGTGGTCAAATTTATTGTTGCCCGGCTATTGGAAAGTGAAGGAGTTCGTTAGAATATAGCTTCAATGTTCGTATCGGTTGAAATGTTTTGTGTACAAAGTAATTTTGATACTACCTCTAAGAGATCATCATTTCAACCCTCAATTGCCAAGACTGCCATGAATAATCCTTTATCGATACCAGTGAAACCGAGTAATAAACCACACAATGTGGACTCTTCCCGTTCAAAACAAATCATTTTTGGGCTGCGAAAAATCATGCAGCAAATGGATTATCACTCCAGGCGGCTTAACAAATGTTATGGCTTAACTGTGCCACAAATTATTTGTTTGTATGAAATTTATGAACACGGCACAATGACCATTTCGGCTTTATCGAAAACAATTTACCTGTCCATGAGTACTTTGGTGGGAGTCATTGACCGGTTAGAAGAAAAACATCTGGTAACACGGGTGCGGGACGAAAAAGATCGTCGAGTAATCTTCATTGATATAACGGACAAGGGAAAGGAGTTTGTTTCAGCATCGCCCTACCTGCTGCACAATCGTCTGAATGAAAATTTAAAAACATTAAATGAGAGTGAACAACTGGCGTTGGCTCATTCTGTTGATCTCTTAGTGACCGTCTTAAAAGATTTGTAACTAAGGCATAATGTTTTCAGGCTGTTGCTTTAGGATCGCAATGGCGGCAACCGCTTCGGACTGACCTGCTTGTGCGGCTTTGTTTATCCAATACCAAGCTTTTTTTCGACTTTCAACTACGCCCTGACCGTAGTAATACATATAACCTACGGCATATTGCGCGTCAGCTTGTCCCTTTATGGCTTCAGGTTTTAAGCGTACAAATGCTTTCCGATAGTCTTCTGCACGGAAACTTCGGATGCCTTCCACCAGATTGCTACGATTAGCACAAGCGAATTGGGCAAGGCTTAAAATAATGATCAAAATGGCAATCAGTGGTGAACGCATTAATTATTCCTCTACAAGCGGCTTTGCAGGAGCGTCAAAAATTAACTCATTTTTGGGTAAACTTAAACTCTCGAGTGCTCCATTATGCAATACAACTACCCCATTTTGCGAAATTCGTTTGATGACCGCTCCACCTGGAAGAGAATCTCCAATGGAATAAATTTTTTCCGGCCCGCCTCCTGCCCGGATTATAACTTGGGAATTCTCCGCTTGACTAGAAAAGAGAACTCCAACCACTTCAGCATCCAGCATAGATTGTTTGATTTCGTTGTCGGATAGGTTCACGGGTACATAATCCCCGAATAAGGCAGTTCTAAAAACAGGAGAGTTAATTTGTATGTTTTCCTTACTGTTTGCCCTTATGATTTCCTTAGGCAAAACCAGTTCCTGTTTGGCTGAAAAATAGCCAACAATTTCCCACAGAAATAACAGAGCGGTAATAAAAAAAATGATTACAGCTAGAACTAATTTAGGATTTTGGTAGTCTAAAAAAAATTTCCTATCTTTCATCTTAAACAATTACTTTGCATGATTTTTGCCTGTATTTTCAAGAATAATACTCTTGGCCTGATGATGTACTTAACTTGCAATCTATCATCACAGATATTAAAAGAATATTGCAAGTATAGGTTTGTTCATTGCCATTACCAAAGGAATGCACATGCTCACAAACTCTGATAATCCGCAACTGCAATTGGCCATTATGTCACGCTGGTACGTTGTTTCACGAGCCTTGCATACCATAGCACAACTTGGTATTGCCAACTACATGTCTACTGAGCCGACAGAAATTCATGTGTTGGCTGAAAAAACAGGGACAAAAGCACCTTTACTCGAGCGCCTGCTAAAATTTTTAAGTGCTTATCATGTGTTCAAACGAGAAGGCGATCGCTATGCCCTGACGGACTTGTCATTGTTGCTGCGTGATGATCATCCTGATTCCATGCGAGAGGTACTCCTCATGGTGGATGACAGTTGGTGGAAAGCTTTTTCTTGCATGGATGTGGGGTTAAAAACGGGGATTACCCCTTTTGAGCACGAGAATGGTGATGATTTTTTCAGTTATTTAGCCAAGCATCCGAAAAAACAACATAATTTTGACCGCGGTATGGCAAAACTATCCACTTTCGACGATGCAGCCATTGCCAAGGCTTTTGATTTTTCAAAACACAAAAATTTAGTTGACATGGGTGGTGGCCGAGGAGGCTTGACCAAGGAATTGGCGGCACTTTATCCTTCCCTTAAATTGATTTTATTTGATACCGAAGCAGTTATCGGACAACTTAATCCTAAAAATTTCCCTCCTCAAATACAGCTTTTAGCGGGTGATTTTTTAAAGGGAATCCCCAAAGCGGATGCTTATCTGTTTAAAGGAGTGCTACATGACTTCAATGATGAATTGATGCAGCACATCTTAAAAAATTGCTATGATAAAATGCCTGCGTCTGCTTCATTGTTTATTGCCGAGCAAGTCTTACCTGAATTGGAGGACCCTCATCCGAATAAAACAATGGATATTGTGATGATGGTATTGCTGGGAGGAAGGCAACGTTCTCTTAAAGAATGGCAGGATTTCGTAGGAAAATGTGGTTTCCTTTTCGAAGAAGCCTATGAAACGGGTAGTTTGTTTCTTCTAATGAAATTTAAACCCAATAAATAACAAGTCGTTTGAATACTATAGCTGTCACCTTCGATGCAGTTGCGAACGAAAAACATTCTTCGGGTCGAATTGTTTCTTAAGGCCCATCCAATCCTTGTAACGAGGCCCAAAATGTTTCTGCCAATATTGTTCCTTCACTATTGGACCCAAATAACCCGATAGGTAGCGCTTTCCTCCCTGCTGCAAAAATAAATCATCCATAAATTGAATGCTCTCCACAGAGCTGTCAAGCAACTTTGGATGGACGCCCGGATGCAAGATCATGATGGCATACACATCAGTATCATCTTCAGGCATCATAAAAAAGCCTGTAGGGGCCTTAGGGGCCATCGGTACAATTTGCAAAACAGGTACATAGTGAAGCGGCAGCTTAGTGAGTAAACTTTCAAGATGCTGAGCCAAAAGTTTTCGCGGAATAAAGCATTCATACCAAGGATGAATCATTTCCCACTGCCCAAGCAAACGCATCATCTCGAAGCGAGAGTCGTGGCGGTGCAAATAAGATTCAATATTCTCATCTTGCACATGAAGAATGTTTAAGGGTTTAAGCAAAGGGCTAAAATCCTCAATGGCAGGTGGTGTGTAATCAAACTCTTTAGCAATATGAAGAGCATACAACCATTGAGCAAAAGGTTGACGTTTGCCCTCTTTTAGTTTGGAGCCCTGAACAGAAGGGCTACAAAACGTTTCAAGATAATCTGCCTCACGTCTTGCCTCTTCAACATCATTCAACCATTGCTCTTTATCAGAGTAAACCAGAAAAAAAGTTCTTACTTTCCTTGCACAGCTCCTCAGCTGAATACAGGCCTTAGTTATGATCCCAAAACGGCCCTGACCTGATAAACAAGCCTGGAACAACTCCGATTGCGCATCCACAATTTGCCTTTTTCCATTAGCGGTCAACACTTCAAGGGCTTTGACATAGGAACTAACTGTGCCGAACCGGAAAGAAGAGGCCCCAACTCCGCCAACTGACAATACTCCTGCAACCGATAAGTTGCAGTTGTAGGGTAAAACATAGGGGATTTGTGAATGTGTAAGGCTTGTTTCTAATAGGCTTGCCCAACTGGCATTACCATCAACCCAAATGCTGTCCTGCGCATGGGAATAAACATTTCGAAAATTCTTCAAATGCACCGTCACCCCGCCGTCTACCGCCAGAGATTGACCACTTTGGCTTAAACCATTCCCACGAATGTTAATCGGCAATGAAAATTGATTGGCATATTGCACCAGTTGTTCAAGAGGGAGCAAATTATTGGGAATAAAAACAGCGGCAGGCTGCGCTTTCGTCAGCCTGCCAAAATCTTGCTGGAATGAGATCAGCGAATGCTCATCCTTGAGCAATTCCTGACCAATCTCTTTTTCACAGCACTTTATCTGATGCGTATTCCAGAGCGTTTGCTGCATTTTCCTTCTCTTTAGCCAATTGCAATCGTTTGTTGCATGCAAGAATTAATCCATCAAACATCTTGTTAAAAGCATCGTAGCAACGGTCGACCAGTTTAAGTGCTTCCCGACGGACATTTACAGGCACTGGCCATTCAGATAATTTACGCTCCATTTCTGCTTCAAAAATGGCGTGAGCCATTTCCACTTCCAGATGCGAGCTGGAGAAATACTGAAGATTTTTATCTTCACCGGTTTTCCTGACTTGTTTAGCCACCTTCTCAAAGAACACATGGCCTGAAGATTCGAGAGTCAAGAGCAATACAATATTTAATATTTCATCGTCAGCTTTATAAATTTCAGACACGATGGCATAAGCAGCATCCCTTGTTAATTGTGATTCTTTGCTGTATAGCCAAGCCACGTCTTCTTTAATGCAAGAAGAATTATCTGAAAATTTGCCCATGTATTTTTTATCATGCAAAAACCATTTTTCATGTCCAGCATCTTCAAGGCGGTGGTGACGAGCTACTTTTTTAAGATAAGGATCTTTAACTCGCTCTTCATTAATACGCAAAATATCTTGAAAAGTCATTGCCCAGAAAGTTAATTCAGGAACGAAATAGCTTATTTCCTCTAAACTATTTAACTGATTCAAGATGTTAAAGAAAGGATGATTCATAAATTCTTGCTGTTTAGAATCAATATAAGACTGTATCGTTTTCATAGTATTGCCTCCCAAGGCATAAATTTGTAATGTTCAAATAAGGTATTGCACTAGTCGTGCCAGAATTTTATGCATTTTGACTTATTTTTTGCCTTAATATGCCGCAAATTTTCTGTCGGGCAGGCCTAATCCTCGGAAAGCGACAAAAAAATGTCCCCGATTCGTGTGAGAGTGACAAAATTTTGGCCAAATTAATCGTTTAAGTTGAAGGACTTTCATCCTTTAAGCTTAAATTCGCCAAATTTTTGTCGTATTCTTTAATTAAATTATCTACTTCCTTCCAATCTACCTCTTCGATACACCTCACTTGTTTACAAATGGAATTTAACAGCTCCTGTTGAATCTCCCCATAAGCCCTTGCTTTGGCATAGGGCGTATTGCTGAACATCACCAAGACATGCTTGGAAACATACTCCTTGGGATAACGATGCATTAATTCCTGTTCGAGCTGCTTTTTCAGGTTAAATTTTTCATCGCGTATATCAATTTGAATTTCATGATAATTGTCCATGGACATTGCCGCTACAGCATCCGTATTTACCTTCCGAGATTTATAAAACGCCGGCATGACCTGCTTCCAATTGTCCTCGTGTTGATCCAAAAGTTCATCCAGAATACGGCAATCCTCAAAAGCACTATTCATCCCCTGTCCAAAAAAGGGAACAATTGCATGAGCAGCATCCCCTAGGAGTAAACATTGATCCTCTAAATACCAGGGAGAACATTTCACGGTGCTGAGATTCCCCGTTGGGTGGTTAAAAAATTCCCAGGATAAATTCGGCATGGTTTGGTAAGCATCCGGAAATTCCCTTTGAAAAAAATCATTTACAGAATGTTCATCCCTTAGTTCGGCAAAACTGTTTGGGCCCTCATTTGCAAGGAATAAAGTACCTGTAATTGAGCGATCATGATTGGGATTTCCGAGAAGCATGAAAGCCTCACGAGGCCACAGGTGCAGATGCTCTGCAATATACTCATTGGAGAAGGGCCTGGATATGGTTAATTCTTTATATCCGTGCGCCAGGAAATCGCGGGAAGCTTTAACCGTATTAAACCGTTTTAATTCCTCTCTAACCTGGGAGCCTGCTCCATCCGCTCCGATTAGTACTTCATAGGATTTATTCAAAATCTGTCCTGTTTTGTTTTCAAAATACAAAACCTTGTTTGCGAAATCGACATTCAATAATTTCGTTTCGAAATGCACATGCAGGCGCTCTTCTTTTTCAGCGGCATCAAGCAACAGGATATTGAGTTCGCTGCGATGTATCGCATTGATGTATTCATCAGGATGACGGCCAAAAGCCTGAAATTTAATTTTGCCATCGGACTGGTGGATGGCCCTTGCCCGCATGGGCACCATAATTTGCTTAACCTGGTCTAATAAACCGGCCTTCGTGAGGCTGGTTAACCCACGGCATGACAATGCCAGGTTAATCGAACGTCCTCGGTCAATTTTTTCTACTCTTATGTCAGGTCTTGATTCAAACACATCTACCTCATAGCCTCGCCTGGCCAAATAAATAGACAACAGTGTCCCGGCTAAGCCAGAGCCAATAATGGTGATTGCCTTCATTCCATTCTCCAAATCCTGTTGCTGTAAGTACTTGCTTATTGCAGCCAGCGTGGCACAACGTTCCTTGTTTTTACCATTATCTCGGTCAAGTTAAGAGATCTTACTTACCTCTCAATTTCCAATTTTTGCTGCCGGGAAATGTTTATTTCATTTCTATGGGCCATAATTACTCCAAATTTTTATTATGAAACTTCAAAAGTGTTGAAGCATGGTTATAAAATTCCCCAGCAATAATCATACCTACTCTATTTAGAGGACAATTTCGTTTTCGTATTCTTGAAAGTAAGATGAGTTAAAAAAGGGGGAAATTTCTTTTGGCGAGACCTTTAACCGCGATTAACAGTGGGGATAATGCTTTAAAAAATCCTCCAAAGCTTCCGGGGTACCTGGTTTTTTAAAGTAATAACCTTGAGCATAGTCACAACCATGATTTACTATGAAATCCTTCTGCAACTCCGTTTCCACACCCTCTGCAAGAACCTCAAGATTGAGGCTGTGACCCAAATTGATAATCGCCCTGGCTATGGCTGCATCATTGTCGCGATTGACCAGCTCGGTGATGAATGAGCGATCAATTTTCAATTTATCGACTGGAAATTGCTTCAGATAAGACAAACTGGAATAGCCTGTGCCAAAATCATCAATAACCAGTTTCATTCCCATATCCTTTAACTGATACATGGTTTCGACTGCATGCTCAATGTCATCGACCAATAAACTTTCTGTTAATTCAAGCTCAAGGTATTTGGGGGCCAAACCTGTTTGTTTTAGTACATCACTGATGACATCGGGCAAGCGGCTTTGCCGGAATTGACGGCCTGAAATATTTACCGCAATGCTTAAGTCTTTATAGCCTTGCTGATGCCATTTTAAAGTTTGAGTACAAGCTTGCTCCAGAACCCATCTACCAATATCAATAATTAAGCCGTTTTCCTCAGCCATACCGATGAATTCAGCGGGGGAAACCTGCCCCAACAAATGACTTTTCCAGCGCAACAAAGCTTCAAAACCAACAATTTCCTGTTTTTTTAAATCAATTAAAGGTTGATAAACCAAATACAGTTCATTCTTTTTCATGGCATCGCGCAAGGCATTATCCAACTGCATGTGGTTAATAACGCGCCTATTCATTTCAGGCTCATAAACGCGATAGCTGTTTCGGCCGCTGTCTTTGGCGTGATACATTGATAAATCGGCCGCTTTCATTAATGATTCATAATCTTTCCCATCCTTGGGATAATAGCTAATCCCGATACTTCCGGTAATTTTTAAACTGTGTTGGTCTATCTGGAAAGGTTTTTCAAGTAAATGCAGGATTTCTTGCGCCATTTGTTCGGCTTGGACTTCACTATGGAGTTCGGGCAGTAAAACCACGAACTCATCGCCTCCCAATCGGGCGACGGTATCAAAATCATTGGTGGCAATCAGCAAACGATTGGATACAGCTTGGAGAAGCTTATCTCCAATACTATGCCCTAAGGTATCATTGGTCATTTTAAACCGGTCCAAATCCAAAAACAGAAAGGCCAAAATGCATTTCTTTTTCTTGGCTTGCAAAATGGCTTGTTCAACCCTGTCCATCAATAGAACCCGATTCGGAAGCTCTGTGAGCGAGTCATGGGTTGCTTGTCTGACCAGTTGTTTTTCCATTTCGCGCCGTTGCGTGATGTCATTGATAATGCAGACAAAATGCCTGTTTTTGCCAAAAGAATCCCGCACAGGGGCAACGCTCAATTCAGACCAATACAATTCGCCATTACGGCGATAACATTCAAGTTCAACTGTTTCTTCGCGCTCTTCGCGAATGGCTAAATCGAGGCGTTTTTGATTGACCTGATCAATTTTACTGCCAGTAATTTGAGAAAGATTTTGTCCGAGGGCTTGTTTTTCGGTATAGCCTGTGATTCGCTCAAATGCTTTATTCACATAAATAATGGGTTGATTAACCCGGGTGATATCAATGATTACCACAGCATGGGTACTCGCTTCAATGGCTCGTTCCCGGATACGAAGTTCATCATCAGACATCATTTTTTGCGTTACATCGCGAAAGCTGTAGACTCGCCCTACAATTTCCGATCCAACCCGCTGAGGTTTTGTATAACGTTCAAAAATTCGCCCGTCTTTAAAATGCAACAGAAGCAGTTCACCTTCCCATTCAGGATTCTCATAGAGATATTGCACATCAGCAATAACTGCTGCAGGGTTGCTGAGCTGATCCAGAATATACTCAAAACCAATGCTTTCGGTCCCTGATTCAAGCATATAAGATGGAATCCGCCACATTTCAACGAATTTTTGATTCCAATCCACCACCTGACCTTTGCCATTGACCATCATAATACCATCGGCTGTCGATTCCAAAGTTGCGCGCAAAAGAGAAAGTGATTTCTCAAGTTCGATGTTTTTTTCCAGAATTTCGCTCGTTTCTATTTGAATGTTTTCAGATAGGGGAGCTTTGATGGAACGTTGGAATTCCGGCTGGCTGCTATACCATTTCTCAAGAAGCGAAGACAACTCTGGGGTAAGAGACAGAATCCCTAGCTCTTCGCAAATATTGGTTAGAGAGGGTTCCTTCCCCTGCTGTTTTACAGACTCTGCTGCAGAGGCAACTTTTTCGTAATTTAGATCTTGCCTTGGCATTCATCCCTCACTAGAGTAACTCAACTTATAGCGTCATATTTAGAAAAACATGATTAAAATTAATAAGCATTCACTAAATTAGTATATACTGCTCTCGTATATTTTGCCGGCTGAACGAACAAGGAATAGCAATGGATAAAAATCACTTTGATACGCGTGCCATTCATGCAGGACAAGAACCTGATCCCAGCACTGGTGCCGTCATGACTCCCATTTATGCTACCTCAACTTATTATCAAATTGCCCCGGGAGTACATCAAGGCTATGAATATTCCCGAACTCAAAACCCAACAAGAAAAGCTTACGAAGATTGCCTGGCAAGTCTCGAATCAGGACAACGCGGATTTGCATTTGCTTCTGGAATGGCAGCCATTAATACAGTTGTTGATTTATTAGACAGCGGTGCTCACATCATTGCCAGTGATGATCTATACGGCGGGACTTTTCGTTTATTTGACAAGGTTAAAACCCGCACATCCAAATTATCTTTTTCATTCGTGGATATGACGGACATCAACAACATCGAACAAGCGATCCGTTCTGAAACGCGTATGATTTGGGTAGAAACCCCTTCAAACCCCATGCTGAAATTGGCCAATCTGCGAGAAATCGCAGCTCTTGCCAAACGCCATAAAATTCTTTCAGTTGCCGACAATACCTTTGCCACCCCCTGGATTCAGCGCCCTTTGGAGCTTGGCTTTGATGCCGTTTTGCACTCAGCAACAAAATATTTAAATGGCCATTCTGACGTGATTGGCGGCATTGTTGTGGTCGGGGACAACCCTGATTTGGGTGACCAGCTCGGTTTTTTGCAAAATTCTTGTGGTGCAGTCGCGGGACCATTTGATAGTTTCCTTGTACTAAGAAGTTTAAAAACCTTGTCTTTAAGAATGGAGAGGCACTGTGAAAATGCTCAGGAACTGGCAAGCTGGCTGGAAAAACATCCTAAAGTTTCCCATGTCATCTATCCGGGATTGCCAAGCCATCCCCAATATAACTTAGCCAGAGAACAAATGAATGCCTTTGGCGGCATGATTTCCATGGTGATTAAGGGTGATTTGGAAACCGCAAAACGATTCTTATCACGCTGTGAATTATTTACCCTTGCCGAAAGCTTGGGAGGGGTGGAAAGTCTCATTGAACATCCAGCAATTATGACACACGCCTCCATACCCCCAGAGACCAGAAAAACTCTAGGCATTGAGGATGGTTTTGTCCGATTATCCGTGGGGATTGAACACATCGAGGATTTAATTGCAGATTTGCAAAATGCCTTGAGCGCTTGCTAAATTATCCCTGTTTGGAGTATAAGCTCAAACAATTTGTTAGATTTCAACTTGCTGCTATGGAAACATTCAAGAAACTGAAACGCAAAGGAGGCCAGCATCACGGTATTCTGGCTATTTGTGTACTTGTATTTTCAACTTTTCTCGGGTTTGTACCCATTCTCCTGCTTGGGATTATGAAACTTTTCCCGAATCAGCGTTGGAGATTATTCTGCACCAGAATGGTTGATGTGGTCGCCAGCTGCTGGAACTCGGCAAACAATGCCTACATCAATCGCACCCAGAGGACTCGTTGGGAGGTCAAAGGGCTTGAGAATTTGAGCAGACAAAACTGGTATTTAATCATCGCCAATCATCAAAGTTGGTTAGATATTGTTGTTTTACAACGTCTATTTAACCGAAAAATTCCAGTTTTGAAGTTTTTCATCAAAGATCAATTAAAATGGGTCCCTCTTTTGGGTTTTGCCTGGTGGGCTATGGGTTGTCCTTTTATGAAACGCTACTCCAAAGACTATCTAGCAAAAAAGCCACACAAAAAGGGAAAGGATCTATTGGCCACTAAAAAAGCCATTGAGTTATTTAGACAAACGCCTGCGACAGTCATGAGCTTCATCGAAGGCACACGTTTTAGTGCGCATAAAAAGCATCAACAACAATCCCCCTACAGCTTTCTGTTAAAGCCCAAAGCGGGTGGGATTAGCTTTGTCATCGGCGCTATGGGGCAACAATTCAACAGCATTCTTGATGTCACCATCATCTATTCAAATGCAAATCACTCCCTTTGGGATTTTTTGTGTCGCAGAATGGATGTCATTAAAGTGCATATAAGACAGTTGCCCATTCCCAAGCAATTTATAGGAAATTCCCTATTAGAAAATCAGGACACGCAAGAAGAATTCAGAAATTGGTTAAATCGCAGCTGGGAAGAAAAGGATCATCTGATTGCCCATATGAAAGAACCGCTTGGCTCTGCATGAGCCAAGGCAATTTGCAAATACTCTTCATACAAGGTTATTGATGGTAAAACTCCATATACCAACGCACGAAACGTTCCACCCCTTCTTCGAATCCGATTGTCGGCAAATAGCCTAATTCATTTTGCAAACGCTCCGTGCTGGCATGAGTTGAGACAACATCTCCTGCTTGCATAGATACGAATTCTTTAATAGCCGGCTTGCCTGTGGCTTTTTCAATAGCGGCAATATAATCCAGGAGGTTTACGGGGTTTCCATATCCAATGTTGTAGACTTTAAAAGGAGCATAGCTGCTTGCAGGATTGGGATTATCACCCAACCAATCCATATCGGGTTCAGCAACTTTATCAATGGCTAAAGAAACTCCATTAACAATGTCATCAATGTAGGTGAAATCTCGCTGCATCTGACCATGGTTATACACTTTAATGGCTTTGCCAGCGAGTATGTCGCGAGTAAAAGAAAAGAATGCCATATCTGGCCTTCCCCAAGGACCATACACAGTAAAAAAACGCAATGCAGTGGTGGGCAATTGGTATAAATGCGAATAGGAGTGGGCAATCAACTCATTCGCTCGTTTTGTAGCAGCGTAGATGGTTAATGGATGATTCGCACTTTCACTTTCCTTGTAGGGTTGAGCTTCATTAGCCCCATACACGGAGCTGGTTGATGCGTAAATCAAATGTTCAACATGGTGCTGTCGGCAAGCTTCAATGATATGTCCAAACCCCACCAGATTGGATTGTACGTACAGCTGAGGATGAGTTAAAGAATAGCGCACCCCCGCCTGAGCGGCCAAATTCACCACACGCTGCGGTTTCCATTGTAAAAAGATTTCCTGTATTTGTTGTTCATTGACAATATCAGCTTGGTAAAAATGAAAGTTTGAATGAGTTTGCAATAACTCCAAGCGTGCTTGTTTTAGACGCACGTCGTAATATTCATTCAGATTATCAATGCCTATCACCGTATCACCGCGCTCCAAGCGCAACTTTGCTAAATGATAGCCAATAAATCCTGCAGCCCCGGTAATTAACAAACGCATAAGAAGCTCAATCAATGAAAATGGAATGCAGTATACTCCCTATCCTCTTTGCTGAAAACCGAGATTGCCAACTTCTCATTTATATAAAGCTTTTCATTCGTTATACTAATTTGCCATCCCTTTCAGGCTATACATTATGAATTCATTACAATCCACTATTGAACTAGGTTTTGAACAGCGGCAAGAATTAACCGCGCAAACAGCCCCAAAAGAAATTTTTGAGGCAATTGAAGACGTTTTAAACGGTTTAGATCAAGGACATCTTCGTGTCGCTGAATACATGAACGGTGAGTGGGTCGTGCATCAATGGATTAAAAAAGCAGTTCTTTTATCATTTCGACTTAAATCGAATGAAGTGATCGACAGCGGATTTAGCAAATTTTATGACAAAGTTCCTCTGAAATATCAACACTACTCCCTTGAAGAATTTCAAGAAAGCGGTGTTCGCGTGGTACCGCATGCCATGGTTCGCCGAGGGGCTTTTATTGGCAAAAACACGGTTTTGATGCCTTCTTATGTCAATGTGGGCGCCTACATAGATGAAGGCGTTATGGTGGATACTTGGGCAACAGTAGGTTCCTGTGCTCAAATCGGTAAAAACGTTCATTTATCCGGTGGCGCAGGCATTGGGGGTGTGCTCGAGCCTTTACAAGCCAACCCCACAATCATTGAAGACAATTGCTTTATTGGTGCACGTTCTGAGGTAGTCGAAGGCGTCATCGTTGAGCGAGGCTCAGTATTATCAATGGGCGTATATTTAGGACAAAGCACCAAAATTTACAATCGGTTGACAGGCAGCATCACCTATGGCCGAATTCCTGCCGGCTCAGTCGTTGTTCCTGGTAATTTACCTAGTGAAGATGGCCGCTACAGCCTTTACTGTGCAGTAATCGTTAAACAAGTCGATGAAAAAACGCGAGCAAAAGTGAGCATCAATGAATTATTACGAGATATAAAATAATGGATAGCCATTTAAAAGCCATTGTTGAACAGCTGGTTTCCTTTCCCTCCGTGACCCCTCAAGATGCGGGGTGTCAAGAATACATGATTGCTTTTTTTGAGTCGCTTGGTTTTCGCTGCCAGCGATTCAACAATCCCCCCGTCAATAATTTTTTTGCCGTTTATGGCAATCAGGCCCCTCTCTTGTTGTTTGCAGGACACACCGACGTAGTCGCTGCGGGTGATCTATCTAAATGGAACTCCCCTCCTTTCGAATTAACTGAAAAAGAGGGTCTTCTGTATGGCCGTGGCACTGCTGATATGAAAGGGAGCTTAGCCTGCATGATGAAGATGGCTAAAGATTTTATCGATCATCATCCCTCCATAAATGGAAGCTTAGGTTTTCTTATTACCAGTGGAGAAGAAGGGGATGATTTTGATCTGGGTACCCCTTATGTAATGGCTGAACTCCAAAAATTGGGTATTAAACCTGATTATTGCATCATTGGTGAACCCTCAAGCTCCAAAGAGATAGGTGATGTGATTAAAATTGGTCGCCGTGGTTCGCTGACAGGGAAATTAAGCTTACAAGGCAAACAAGGTCATGTTGCCTATCCACATTTGGCTGAAAATCCGATTCACAAAATTAGTCCTGCTTTGGCTGATTTAACTACCAGGGAATGGGATCAAGGCAATGCCCACTTCCCACCAACTACTTTTCAGGTTACCCAGGTAAAAGCGGGCGGCCAAGGGGACAATATTATTCCTGGTGAATTAATAATCCATTTTAATTTTCGTTTTTCCACGGAACAGACCGCTGAAGCGTTAAAACAGGCAGTTGAGGATTGTTTTCATGCACATGATCTTAACCCGAAAATTGTGTGGCGATTGAATGGGCAGCCTTTCTTAACAGCTCATGGAACATTGCTCGAGAGTTCCATTAAAGCCATTCAGCAAGTTACTGATAAAACGCCGGAATTATCCACCAGCGGCGGGACATCAGATGGTCGGTTTATTGCACCTTATGGCGTGGAAGTCATTGAGCTCGGACCTATTAATGCCAGCATCCATCAGATTAATGAATGTGTATCATTCACCGATTTAGAAGCCCTGGAAAGCATCTATTATAAAATTGCCGTCCAAATTTTAATGTAATTGACAGGCTTCGGCCGAATAAACAGGAAACTGCGAAGGCATTGTAAAATGCCTTCGGCAAATTCAGCTGTTCTGGTTTTTAACCCTAGGACAGGCTAACTGCTGGAGTTCTTTCGCTCACTTGCCCTGCGTTTTCAACCTTATCATTAACCACTTTGGCAACACAGGAATCTGACCACACGTTTAAGGCTGTTTCAAGCATATCAATGAGACTGTAAAACGGCAGAATTATTCCTAGTAAGGTGATTGGAATGTTCATACTGGCAAGGAGGCTTGCACTTAAGAAAAAGCAGCCCATGGGCACCCCAGCATTACCAATTGCGGCAATGGTTGCAATGATCACCCACAACAACATCATGGGCACAGTAATCACCAGCCCATGATTTTGCATGAGATAGATAACCGTGGTAAAGATAAATGCAGCACAGCCATTCATATTAAGGCTGGTGCAAAGAGGCAATACAAATCGGCTTACCTCGGGTTTCACCTGCAGGTTTTTTTCAGCGGTTTCCATGGTAATCGGCAAAGTCCCGACTGAAGATTTTGAGAAAAATGCTACCGACAGTGCAGGCATCATTCCTTTAAGGGCAGCGAAAGGCTTAATCCCTTGAGACTTTAACCAAAGGGGTAAAACAATTAAACCTTGAATTAAATTGGCCAACACGATAATCAGCAAATATTGGCTTATCCCTTTAATAGTAATACCACCACGCAACTGCACCACTGTGGTTGTAATAAATCCAAATAAACCAATGGGGATAATCGTGATGATCCAGTTGGTGATCACCATAAATAAACCGTGAGCCCCACGGAAAAATTGCGTAATCGTATGTCGGGCTTCTGGTTCAGGGATAAATCGGATGGCGATGCCAACAACAATCCCCAACAACAACACCCCCATGACTTGATGCTCAAGAAAAGGCGACCAAATAGAGGAAGGAATTAAATTGGCTATGTGTTCAAAATAACCTAACCCACTGGCCTTTGGAGTCATCACACCAGCTTTTACCACGCCAACCATATTCGGTTGAATCAGTAAGTACAATAAGCAGCTAATGGCTGCAGCAATCAAGGTTGTCCCTAGTGTATAGGTCATCGCTCGACGCCATACTGTTTTCATAGCACCATCTGCGCGATAATTGGACAACGTAACAATAATGGATAACGCAATGATGGGCAGGCTGATGCATTTAAAAATTTTAATGAACACATCCGCAATGAATAAACCTGAGGCCTTTAAAAAAGGAATGTCAGAATAGCCACTAAATATACCTAAAAGGATCATCAACGCATAAAGGCTAGCTGGAGAAAGCCATTTTTTTTTCGCTGGAGTTTGCTGAGCGCACATGTGGAAATACCTTCTTATCAATTAAATCAGGAAAAGGGGTGTTTGATTAACAGCAACAACAGCAGCAGCAAAAAGAGGAAGAACAAGCTGAGGGAAAAGACATTAAATAAGAAGGTAAATCTGAATCGTTCATAATCACCGCTGTATTAGTTTTGAACATAGAGATCACATTTTAACACATATCGTCTCTCGGTCAAGTCATTTCTATCAATGACTTGTACCCAGGACATGTTTGAGTTTGAGAATTCTTTCGTAAGACTCTGCTATACGAGCAGATGAAATCACCCCGCTTAAAACCAATTGCTCAATTTTGTCGATAACCTCCGGTGCCGTGATTTGGCCCAGTTGATTACCGAAGATCAACATGTCAGCGCCCGCATTGATGGTTAATTCCAGTGATTTTTCCAAGGAATAATGCTTGGCTATGGCATGCATTTGCAAATCATCACTGACGATAACACCCTCGAACCCGAACTCTTCCCTTAACAGGCCTGTGAGCATTTTTTTAGATAACGTGGCTGGTAAACCACTGGGGTCGAGGTTTCGATTGATAACATGTGCGGTCATAATCATAGCCGGTAAATCGTGCCGCTTTGCTAATTGCTGGTAAGGTTGTAATTCACTGGGTTGAAAGCTGTCAGTCACATCGACAAAATCCTCATGGGTATCCCCTGGCGCACTCCCATGCCCTGGAAAATGCTTATAACAACATATCAGTTTATGTTCAGCAAAATTTGAGACAAAAGAAGCAGCCAAACTAGCAACCTCATCGGGATTAGCTGAAAAACTACGGCCTAATTTTCCGATAATACCCTGTTCCTTGTTTAAATCCAGATCAACAACTGGTGCAAAATTCAAGTTAAATCCCAAGGATTTAACGGTACTGGCCATGCCTCCTACATGCGTTTGAAATTCAGTCTCATCAAGTGCCGCTAATTCCGAGGGAGTTAAGGTTTTTGGGCAGTCGGGGACGTATTTCAGGCGATCAATGCTCCCTCCTTCATAATCGATGGCAATAAACAGAGGAAGCTTGGCATGGTCAGGAAGAGCTTGCTGGAGTTGCTCAGTCAATTGCTGAATTTGCTCTTTATTGATCAAATTTTTTCCCTGGCAACGGTTTTGCATATCATAATCAAATAGAATAACAGCACCTATTTGTTCCTGGCTTATCCATTTTCTAACAGGGTGTACCTCGTCAATACTGGTTCCTGCAAAGCCCATGACCAACATTTGAGCAATTTGTTGTCTTAATTCAGCCATCTCAGCCCTTTCTTTTTATGATGCTGAGAATAATACAAGCTGAGTGCCTGGAAAGGAAGTTTCTTCCACCCAGCTCTTTATTAAATCTGAAGAACTAATTTTTAATAAGCCAGTGGGCTCAACCATTGGCTTTTCTGTTCAAAACCTGCTGTTTGTTCAACTCAGCCATAAACCGTTCTTCTTTTTCGGTTATATAGCGTTTATAACCTTCAGGATCAACGAAGGGATTTGCCTTGGCACCCTTTTTCAAGGCAGCGTATTTCCGCTCAAGACCGAAGTAGCCAGCATGTGCACCCAGAAATAAGTCACAATGCAAAGATTTTAGAATTTCAAAACCCTTCTTGTAGTCCTTGGCTATATCTGGATAGGTTTGGTTATTTATTAATTGATAGCCTGGATTTACATTGGGACTACCCAGAATAACCACATCATAGCTTTTATTTTTATCCTTAATCTTCATAGTCCATGTAGTGCATCCTTTAGTATGGCCAGCAGTCCGATGTGCGATTAAGCGTGCATCACCCAGTTTCACTTCTTCACCATCATGAAGCACATGATCCACCTTGGTTGGTTCATAAATACTATCGGGATCATTCCCATACTGAAAATCGAGCTTTCCCCCGCTTTCAACAACTGGTGCATCCTCATCCATAACCATATAGCTCGCCCCAGTCATTTTTTTAATGAGAGCGCTTCCAGCATCATGATCGGCATGGGCATGGCTGATTAAAAGAATTTTGGTGTCCGCAAACTTAAAACCAAGTTGCTCAATGCTGGCCTTGATTGCAGGTACATCCGTTTGCAAATTGCTATTAATCAGAATATTACCTTCTGAACTGACGATTAAGTAACTGGCTAAATCCTTATTGCCCACGTAATACAGATTGCTGACAATTTTAAAAGGAGGGAAAGGTTCACCACTGGGATAAGGGGTTGAAAAAGCCAAACTTTCAAAAGTTAAGCCAAGGATAAATAGGAAAAAAGAAATTATTTTTGTCATGTTACCAGAGTGATTAAAAATTCAAGGGCTCTTTTTAATAGAAGCAAGTTTAAAATTCAAGTTCATTCTGTGTTCACAGGCAGTTAGGGTGTTGGTGCGGGAATCTTATTCCAATCGCAGGAGCAATTGCCGGTAGCATCAGGTGGAAAAGGGACCGCAGAAAAATTGCTAGGAAAACAAATGGGAATATTCCAGGCTACTTCTTTAGGGCCAATTGAACCTGGCATAGACCAGTAGCGTATGGACATGTATTTTTTACCGATTTCACTTTGCCAAAAAACCGGTTGATAGGTTGCTTCATAATAGAAACTTTGCGCAGGTTGACACTCATACCTTGCTCTCGCCCAGGACTTGCCCTTGGGTAAATCAATAGTGACTGCGGGCTCATTGGTATTGGAATCAATGACCACTACTTTAACCTCATAATTTGTCCAACAACTGTCTTTGGCTAAGGTAAAAAAACAGGGAAAGGCAAACAATTGGGTGGAGGCCAGTAAACCAAAGATAGAAATAATCCATTTCATAATGAAAACCATAGCCCAGAAGAATACGTTAATTATAAACGATCTCTGAAAATTAAGCGCTGCTTATGAGCTATGCTTTCTTTTTATAATTACTGATTGATTCTTCAGGGTCACCACAATTTTGAAAAAATATCGCATGCAACAGCTTTTAATTAAAGAGCAGGTTGATTTCCTAAGAATATGAGTATATTCTTCGCGCTTGAGGAGAGATGGCCGAGCGGTTGAAGGCGCACGCCTGGAAAGTGTGTATACGGCAACGTATCGAGGGTTCGAATCCCTCTCTCTCCGCCACCCACTGAGAGTGTTCCATGCATTCCCCCTTAATTCAGTTTTTCTACGAGTGCGAACAATATTTTTTTGAATCAATCAGCATCAAATCGGGGAGCTTAGACGAAGGCAGCAACGTCTACATCACGGATGTACCGATTTCCAGCTTGAATCTGCTGGTTTTGTATAAAAAACCCACCAACATGCATGATTTCTTTAGCAAGTACGACCAGTTTTTTTCAAGGCAGCAGTTACCCTGGTCAGCGGTTATTTCTGACCACTTTCTTGACAATGACATGGCCTTTTCTGAAGTCGCTAGTTATTTTAATCATTACGAATCCGCAACACCGATGGTTATTCAACTTCATGATGACCTGCAACCCCAATATCAAAAAGACAATTGCTTAATTAAAGGAAGCAATGAGGCGCTTCAGGACTGGATGCAACCCTTAATCGAAGCCTTCAATTCAACGCTCGAACTAACAGCCATTTACTTAGGCACGCATCAACACGCCTTGGGCAAAAAAGCCCAGCTGCAGCATCTTACTTTGTATGTGAATGATAGACCGATCTCTTCTCTTACCGTGTCGAGACACAAAAACTTAGCCCGCATTGATGACTTTGGTACCTTGCCTGCTTACCAGGGACAAGGATTCGGGCGCCATTTATTAACTTATACCCTTAATCAGCTCAAAAACACGGGGGTTGAATTTTGTTTTCTGGAGTCGGCTCAAGGGAGCCTTTCCTTGTATAAAAAAATGGGTTTTAAGCCGCTTTTCAATCGAAGATATTTGTGGGATTTTAAAGCCTAGAACGTATCCAGAGGGAACCCTCCAAACATAATCAGGCGCTATCCATACTTGGTAACGCCTGCTGTAACGATTAAATCATCATGTTTTGAAATACATTGGTGGCGGTTGCTTCTTTTGACTCCACTTCCAGATAGCCATTTCCACACATAGCGGCAATCTTGATTAACAGGGCTTTTTGCTGTTCTAACTGAAATTGCAGCTCGAATATACTGCTGTCCTGGTGGCTTAATTCACAAAATCGTTGGACCTGGCGTTCTTTAGGTTTCTTGGGATAGCCAAAAAATGCATAACCCCTTTGTCCCAAAGCTAAATAGCGGGCCGCCCTGAGGACTTGTCCATAATCCTTGGCACCTTCATCCAGGTCTTCCTTATTGTCTATTCGCGGCTTGCCTCCAAGCAGCTCTGCAATGATTAATGCCCTCTTTGGATCTTCTAAAATCAGCTCCAAATTACTTTGGTTTAACTGTTCACTCTGAGCTAAACAACAACAAGCACTGGCAATGGTCCGAAAAAGACCCACATGCTCCAGTATTTTATTGAGGTTAGGAACCGTCAGCAATTTAGCCTTGTTTAAGTCTGCCAATAAATCCTGGAACTCAAGATTTAATACATTCCTTGCATACAAGCTTTCATATAAAGAGCATTTGTCTTCGATTTTACTTATATGATTAGCCAAGAGTTGCTTTAAAATGCCTCCCGCGATAGACGCATTTTCAGGGTGCTTAAGCACCATTTCCATGTGGAATTCATCCAAATTTCCAAGTTGGGCAAGCTGTTTAAATAAATAAGCCAATGATTCTGCTTCTTCATGATGGATACTCAGTATTTCTTTGTATTTTGGGTTGCCGATAGATGCCTTTTCCAAAATCATTATACCCTTTGCCATTTTTTCAGCAGACAATGGCGTTCTAAAAATAATATTCGCATCCGTTTTCGGCATCAGCATGTACATATAGTCCATTTCTCTAAGAATTGAATAATATTCAGGATTGTGAAAAAGGACATCAAAAACAGCCTGTGCCGAATCTTTATTCAATCGGAACCGATTTAAAATACTTATAGAAGCATCGAGAACTTTGATATTCCCGAGGTCGATTGTAAAAATGATTGCGGGTAAATTACTCTGAATATCCCAACCATTTTCATCAAATACCTTTATCCATTTCGCTTGAATTTCCAGCGATTTTACCCCAACACTGGAGAGCAGTTTATCTAGAGCTGTCGAAGTAATGTTATCTTTAGAACGCGCCAACTCTTTCAAGATAGGCAATAAAAATTTATTCAGATTTCCCAATTGGCAAATGCGTTTGAAATATTGTGGCAACAAACCACGATCGGCATCGACAAGTAAATTTAACACCTCATAAATTTGAGCAATATCTTCAGAGAGAGGCAGACACTCCCAGTCGCTTTCGTCAAATTTATGTTGGGTTAACAACAAAACAGTATCCAGCATGCTTTCCGAGTCTTTGCTTTGCGCTACCAGCATTAAGGCTGTCTTTGAAGGGGTGCGAAGTTCTTCTACGAGAGACGTTATGTAGGGCAACCTTGGCTCGATTGTCACCAGATTGGCGTCTTTTGAAAAATCCTCGAAAAATTCCTCGTTGTATTTACCCTTTAATAAAACGATTAAGGATGAAAGCGCGTTAGGATATTGACTGTTCATCAGTAACTTTAAATTACTTACGTTTAAAAGAGCGCTCCTTCTCAATTGGATAAGCGCGTCCCTCCCTCCAAGAAATTTTGCAAGTTCATCCAGGGTGATGCTGCTTTGCGAACCATTCCAGGTGCGTTTTCCAGAGCAAATTTTTGCCAGATTAAGAAGCTCAACTTCGTTTAAATCATCATTATCATTTCGATTTGCCAAAGAATCGCTGAACTGGCGTAATTCCCGAATGTGCTTTTCATCTACTAATATTCGGAACTTACCTTTATTTAAATCGTAATATTGGAGCCATTCTCTAACTTGTGAGACTTTCATCTTAATAATCCTATCCCTGTTGTTCCCAGCAAGAACATAACGATAGCTGTACAAACAGTCAATAAATTCATTACAGGTCAGGTATTAGAGGAGCAAACATGTTCGCTAAAGAAGCAAAGTAATCGCAGTTAAGTCCATCTTGCATATTCCAAATCCAAGACAGGATGATTTGGACAAAACAATATTGATAAATACGCACTTCATCTAAATGAAGCAGACTGGCAAACATGTGAATTCGATTTTGCAAAAGTTTTGCAGCATCTTGGCATTGCAATAAATTTGGCATGGGATTTCTTATAAAGGCGCATAACTCATATATTTCTTCGCCAACAACCCCTTTGGGATCAATGATTAACCAGCGCTTGCCATGGCGAAGAATGTTGTCATGATGTAAGTCACCATGAAGCAATTTAATGGGTCCTGCCGTTTGCATTAAATAATTTTTAAGCTCGCGAGCCATGCACAAATAGTGCTTGGGTATTGCTAACCAATCCTCATCAAGGGCTGAAAACCACTGGGAAACATAAGGGAACCCTTCAGCAGGAGAAACTTTCTGCAACTGTTTTATGCATTCGCAGGCAATTTTGACGGACTCAAGCTCCTGGGCTGGCCAATCCATTTTTAATGAATCTCCAGGAATTGCCCGCTCTAAAAGCAATGCCTGTTCATCTTTCTCCAGAAGAGTCACCACACCGCAGTTTTCAAACGCCATTAGAGCTTCTGCTTCTTTTTGCAGATTGCAAGGTCTAGGATTGAGTTTTAAAACAATAGGCTCAGTACCCCGGAAGCCAGTTAAAATATAATTGAATGAACAATTTGCTATAGGGTTTAACCCTCTTAAATCCCACATTTTGCTTATTCTTTCAATTAGGGCAGGCAAGCGATTGAGCCATCTCCTCCCGTCTTCACCATATTTGTGCAACATGTTTTCGCTTTGTGAATGCAAACTCGCTCCCCCATTATCAACATTTAAAATGTCCATTGAATTTATTAAAAAAGCTCTTATATAGTAAATTCCATCTTCAATTAGTATCGCCACACTATTTTAAAAATTCCAAGGTATAGGAGATCCCGGCATGAGCCATAATGCCATTTCACCCGAAGATATTCTTGCGACTGGTGCAGACCACGCTGAATTTCGAGGGATTCAAGTCAGAAAAGCCAGTGTCGCAGCATTTTTAGCAAACATCGAGTTGCTTGAGAGCTCTTCAACTGCAAGTGAAGCATATCAGCAGGCCTTGAATAAATTAAAGGAGCTGGCACCCGCGGTAGTGGCTGTGGGGCTTCATCGGCACGCCCAGTTTAAAAATACTTTGGTTGAATCCATCATTGTGGATGCAGCGCAAGCTTTCAGTGATGCTAACTCTTGAATGTCTGCCATTGATGCTGCGAAAGTCGATAAAGTACATGTTCTGAAAGACGATGATGGGCATCCAGGGCAGGATGCTTGAAATCATCCGTTTCGCGACGATGAAGACCTATTTTTTGCATAACTCGTTGCGAGCGCAAATTCGTTACGCTGGTAAATGAAACTATTTCGGGAAAATTAAATTGTTCAAATCCATAATCAAGAATCGCTTTAGCTCCTTCCGTTGCTAATCCCCTTCCCCAAAATGCACAAGCCAAACGCCAGCCAATCTCCACGCAAGGAGTAAAGTGAGATTGAAATGTGGGCACATTAAGTCCGATAAAACCCATAAACTCTCCTGTTTCTCTGAACTCAGCCGCCCAAAGACCATAACCATATCGAGTGATGTGAGCCCTAATTCTGGAAATCATTGCCACAGTTTCTTCCGGACTTAATAATGCAGGAAAATGCTCCATAACTCGAGCGTCAGCATTCATTGCAATAAATGCCAGGCTATCCGAATCTTGCCATTCGCGAATAAGGATACGAGTAGTGGAGAGAATGTTCATTTTGTTTTATTAAGGGGACTAATTTACAAACAACAGGCACAGGTATCTTTCATTATGATGAATTTTATAATAATTAAAAGGGTTTAAAACAAGCTTAAAGGTTTTAGAATTAAAATTAGAAAAATAAATCTTGCCTTCTACTCCTTTTTCTTATAAAAATCTCCACTTGTTGTGTTTTGCCCTAGAAAATTATGGACAAAATACCAAATTATTGTACAATTTTTCCGCCTTGGTGCTTCATTTTGAGAGATTATAAAGGTAGTGATTAACCAGAAACAACAGCATGCCGCACCGATAAGCGATGGCGGTTACAAGCGAGGACTAAAGGATAGACATGTCCAACTGATCGCCTTAGGCGGGATTATTGGTTCAGGCTATTTCCTGGGGACAGGAGCCGTTGTGAATCAGGTAGGCCCTTCCGTATTCATTGCCTATATATTAGGCGGCTTAATCATTTACCTAACGATGCTGTGCATGGGTGAGTTGGCCGTTGCCATTCCTATTTCAGGCTCATTTATTACCTACACAGCCGATTTTATTTCGCCTACAATCGCTTGCGGTGTTGGCTGGTCTTATTGGATTAGCTGGGTTGCTTATATACCTGCAGAATGCATTGCCGGTGGAATTATTATGCAACATTTCACTGGGATTAATGGCTATGTATGGGCTGTATGCTTTGGCCTTCTTATTACCTACATTAATATTGCAAAAGTGGGCACCTTTGGTGAAATAGAGTTTTGGCTGGCCATTATCAAAATTGCGGCTCTTATGGGCTTTGTTGCTCTATCCATTTTGATTTTCTTCGGTTTAATACATGGGCCACAACCTCCAGGACTCATTGGTGCTAAATACATTTTTAATCAAGGGGGGTTATTCCCTAATGGCCACATGGTTCTATTAACAGCCATGGTTTTACTCCTTGTAAATTATCAAGGTTCGGAAATTATTGGCCTGGCAGCAGGTGAATCCATTAATCCAGCTCGTATGATTCCAAGGGCAATCCGCACAGTTACTTTCAGAATTTTATTCATTTACATCATTCCTGTATTCTGTCTGGTATTGATATATCCTTGGCAAAAAGCTGGTCTTGCTAACTCTGTTTTCGCTGATGCACTTAATTTTTATGGCTTAAAATGGGCGGGGGTTGCCACAAGTTTCGTTACTTTAAGCGCCACCCTCTCCTGCTCCAACTCTGGAGTATATGGGATTGTTCGTTCACTCAATGCATTGGCCCGTAATGGAATGGCTCCGCACAAGCTAAGTAAGCTTAACCGCAATGCAGTTCCGCAAAATGCAGGAATTGTGACTTTAATTGCGATCTGGCTACTGCTGGCGGCGGGATATTTTTTTGGCCAGTCCATGCTGTATATTGCTCTCTTACTAGTTTCTGGTTTTACTGGAGCTACTGCATGGATTTCTCTATGTTGGGCACAAATTAATTTCCGCAAACGCTTATATAAAGCTGGGTATACAACGGACGATTTGAAGTATAAAACCCCCGGCTCTCCCTACACTGGAATTGCAGCAATCGTGTTAATGCTGACTTGTCTGGTTTTCCTCATTTTAAACCCGGATCCAAGTTATAAAATTGCATTTGTTATGGGTTTGGTTAGCTTTATTGTCCCTATTCTGATTTACAAGTTTGGTGGTTTTGGTAAAAAACGGCATTTAGCCATACAAAATATGAATAACTTGCAATTTAAGGATATTTTTCCCAACCGCAAGAAATAAACTCACATGATAAATCCCGTTGCTATGCAGACTGCAGGCGGGATAATTTTCCAAACATCTGTTTCTCTCAAAAGCTAGAACCTACCCGATATATTTTACCGGTTTGTAATCCTTCTACGCTTTTACTGTAGGCTAAAGCTGCCCTAACAGCAGGAATAGGCTCAAATCCTCTGAAATACTCAGCATATTTATCCATAGCTTCACTGATGACGGTGGGACTTACGCAATTTATTCTTTGTTTTTTTGGCATTTCAAGTGCAGCAGCCACCACAAAGGAATTCAGAGCTCCATTAACCAAAGAGGCAGAACAGCCGAAACGAATGGGATCATCACTCAAGATACCACTCGTTAAAGTAAATGAACCGCATTCATTGAGGTAATGTCTTCCAATAAGAACGGTATTCACCTGCCCCATAAGTTTATCTTTAAGACCCACATTAAATTCACTCTCATGCATTTTCATGAAATCTCCAAAGTGAACTTTACCGGTTGCCATTACAACGGCATCAACATGCTGCACCTTCTTAAACATCATTTCTATAGAAATTTTATCTGTTACATCAACCTGGATATCTCCCGAATGGTAGCCAACTTGGATGATTTCATGCCGGGATTGCAGCTCCTCGACGATGGCTTTTCCAATGGTCCCGGTTGCGCCCATGACGATGACTCTCACTCCTCTCTCCTAACTTGAATTTGTATTTTTATTCTCTCAGAAAAAAAATCAAGCTTCTATAATGTTTCACTGAGTCCTAATTCGTAGTACATTGGCTTAACTTATTGTTCAAATTTGAATATGTGATATTATGTACAATTTGTTCAATTAATTTTAAGAATTATGCCCAAGCTGATTTTATCCAAATTACCAAACCCATCATCAACCGTTGCTTCCCAACATTATTTTCGTAAATTGTCTCTGCTGATTGATCAATTTAACGAAGCCGAACCTGATGGTTATTTGCAACTGTGTTTATTGCAACAAATTGACGCGTATTCTAGGGCAATCATTGATCGCAGTGAGACCGATTTTTTTGAACCTGGTTCCAAAGAGTGTCGAAACCCTGGATTCAGGCAAGATGTTTATAAATGGCATTATCAACAAGAATCCACAGAAAATGAGTCCTCATTGCATGACTTATTACAACATTTTGGCATACATCGAGATGCTTCCTTTTCATTAAAAGCAGCTGAATATTCCATTGCCTGTGCTCGACTGCTTAAAATACAGAGCCAGGATAACGAGACCGTCCATTCCCTTCACAAACAGCTAGAGGACCGTTTATCTTTAACTGCTGCTGGACAAGACAGCTCTGAGGTTAATGGCAGAAAGCCAAACAGCATTGAACAATTTTATGAGCTGATGGAGGAACGCTTTTTAATTCTTCAAAATCTGCTCAGGGAAGCTCATCAAACAGATGCTGAAGAAGAAGCAAGCAGAAATTATAATCAATTGCTGATGACCCATTTGAAGATGGTTTACTTAATTGAAAACTCAGATGAGCTCCGAGAGCTGCTAGAAAATCACATGGCAATGCTTTCTCTGGTCCAGGCTGAAATGGAAATTCGTGCTTTGGGGATGAGCAAAGGCCAACATTTTCCCAATCAAAAAATTGGCCCATTGAATAAAAGACAAGTTAACAACCATAACTATTTCTTTAATTTATCTGCTGAAAAAGAGGACGAGATTACTTTAGTCATTCGTGAAGAGGATAGAGACAATCAAACCTTAGAACATCGCCTACTCTCGAACCGGGTTGCCAGATTTTTTGCCCAAGACTATGGCAACATGATGCGGCACAGTGAGAATCACATGGGCGACCATTATCAACCTATTGTTATAAGCCAATTGGCTAAACAAGGTAATTTAGTTCAGCTGTGCAAGAAGACTCCCACTGAACAAATAGCTTCTGAAGCACAGATTTATTTTTCACAAATTACAGAATTTTGTCAGGAGTTGGTAGCGCTTGATGTATTTCATCCTGACATTAAACTCACTAATTTCCTAGTTGAAAATAATCGGATACTCGTTAGTGATCGCAAGGCGTTGCTACGCGGTCAAAAAGCCAATATAAAAGACATTAGAACCTCTCCCCTCTATACACCACCTGAAATCCGGGTCTGCGTTAATAACCGCCAAGGTGTTATGCGAGCATTTAAGAGTATCGATCTCCTTCCTTCGATGTCCTATCAAATTGGTATTGCTTTAAAAGAATTTCTGCTAAAAGGCGACAGTCCTTTGAATCTTCTTTCGACGAACCTATTAAAGGCGGTTAAACATCCAAGTGATGCCCACCTTAATCTAATCGTTTTAAGTGAGGCTTTGACGCGTGGTATACCCACTCAACGGATTTCACTGGGTACTTGTTTGCAAATGCTGTCTTCAGATTTATTAAACCTCCCCCCGCAACAATTTCTAGCCAAACTTAACGAGGTAGAAGGACGAGACGTTTTTGCCATTCGAAACGCCCTTACTGATTTATTCCATTATGAGGCAATTAGCTTTGGTGATCTTGAGCAAGTCCTGCAACCTTATGGCAGCAGTCTGTCGCTTTTCCTTGACCCAGACGTGGAAAAAGTCCTCTTGCGTTTATTTAAGGAGAAACCCATCTCAGGCCAGTCTTTTTCTGAAGTTGGGCAATTAATAGAAACTCTGCAAAATCTGGTGGAACAAAATTCTGTAGAAGATCGATGTATCTATGCAATCAATGATGCATTAGACAAGGCGGAGCAGTGCATGAAAGCAGCCGAAGCGACTAAGCAAGATCATTGCTTGCCTCTTCAACTGCTAAAAAGAAGTATCAATCAGATTCAAAAAGACTATCGAAAGTACTTGCAAATTATTGCCGTTCGTAAGCTCTCAGCAAGAATTGCAGAAAAACCACTTTGCCCAGAAGATTGGAAGAGTCTTTCTTCTTGCTTAAATAGCTATTTAGGAATGGACTTAAACAGGGAATCCTCAAGATTTAAAGAGGCCTTCACTAAACTTAAAACACAAAGCGGCAAACTCATCCAGAAAGAAATCGATAATTTTAACTATCAACAAGCTGGCTTCTTTGAAAAACTGTGGTCCTGGTTAAGACTAAGGCCCATTCCCAATCGATTAACCAAAGAAGAGTTTGAGACCAACCCTAACCTTAAACATTGTTATGATTTTTTGAAAAGCCTTGATCAGAGCAAACTGACTCACTTACTCAAAGATAAGAGTACATTTATACTGAGCTTTTTGGAAGTTAAGGAAAATGATTCAGCAGATAAAATGAAGAAATTGAATAAAGGAAGCTCAAGTCCAAAACCTAAAGAGGAAGACGATGAAACAGCTACCACAAAAATTGCTAATGATGAAGGTGCTACTGTTGGAAATAAGCAAGAAGATCAACTGAAAGTTGAAGAACATCAAAAGGAACAATCTTCTGTGGAAATTAGTTTAGAAGTTATTGCACAATCCTCGACAGTTTCCGCCCAACCCTCATTTTAGGAGCAGATTTATTAAGCGAGTATAGAGCGAATCCATCGGTCTATACTCGTTTGATTGACAGCCTGCTTGCTTTCAATCTTCAAGCGGCAAAATATAGGTCTAATGCAATTTTTGACCATTAGGGACTGACGGCTCAGCAGATACTAAACAAATGTCCCCCTTTTCATCCTTGAACCCCAGCAATAAAAACTGGGATTTGAATCCTGCAATGTTTTTTTCTCCAAGGTTTACACAACCCACTACTTGCCTTCCTAGAAGTGACTGAGTGCTGTAATTTGCAGTGATTTGCGCTGAGGTTTGCAATATACCTATCTCTTTTCCGAAATCCACCCACACCTTAAATGCCGGATTTTTTGCCCTAGGGAACTCCTCAACTTTTATGATTGTTCCAGAGCGGATGTCGACGCGTTCGAAATCTTCATAGCTAATGATCATAAAATATTCCAATTTCGGCTAAACCACATATGTGTGACTGTTAATGACAACTAACCTGAGAAAAAAAGAACTTGTTTCCAGCCAGTCTTTAACTTCCGCAATAGTTATTGGATAACATTTGTCAATGACTCTTTAGCTATCTCAGAATTAAACTCTGGTACCAAACTTTTTAGCAGAATATACAGTTCGCTATTGTTGTGCATAGCACAAGCCATATTGAGCATGCGAACCGTTTGCATGAGTTCATTCCATTCCAGATGACGAAACTTAGCCTTAAATAACTTCTCATGTTCCGTTTGTGATAACTCTTCGGAAGGATGGAAAAGCTCCTCAAACAGTTTTTCACCAGGACGCAATCCGGTATAAGAAATCTGTATATCCTTACCCGGCTCTTTCCCAGCCAAGCGGATCATTTGCTCAGCCAGATAACTAATTTTAATGGGTTCTCCCATATCCAGAACAAAAATTTCTCCCCCTAGGCCATTGACCATAGCTTGTAAAATTAATTGACAAGCTTCAGGAATGGTCATGAAATAACGCTGAATGTCTGGGTGGGTCACTGTTAAAGGACCCCCTACTTGCAATTGCTTTTGAAATAAGGGAACCACACTACCTGCTGAACCGAGCACATTACCAAAACGCACCGTTATGAACTGAGTAGCAACGCGTTCGTTCAAATTTTGACAATAAATTTCAGCAATGCGTTTGGTTGTACCCATAATATTGGTTGGATTGACCGCTTTATCCGTTGAGATGAGAATAAATTTCTCCACGCCGACAGCCACACTGGCTTCAGCCACAACTTGCGTACCAATAACATTGTTTTGTACAGCGACTCTTACTTGTTCCTCCAGCATTGGTACATGCTTGTAGGCTGCGGCATGAAACACAATCTGAGGCTTAAACTCGTGGAAAAGAAAATCAATTGCTGTGGAGTCCGTTACAGAAACTAAGCCTAACTGCAATGGAATGTCTGAAAATTTTTGCTTCAACTCTAATTCAATCTTATAGAGATTGAACTCTGAATTATCAATAATTAACAACTTCGCCGGGCGTAATAGCATGATTTGCCGGCATAATTCCGAACCTATAGAGCCACCGCCGCCTGTTACAACGACGCTTTTACCCATTATTTTCGAAGCTATCTTTTCCCATTCCAATTGAACCTGATCCCGTCCTAACAAGTCTTCAATGTTTACATCGCGTAGCGCATTAACCTCCACTCGGCCCGCGACCAATGCGGACAATCCAGGTAAAGTCCGGAAAGGTACTTTAGAAGCTTCGCAATAATTTACAATGCGTCGCATTGTCGCTGAACGAGCAGAAGGAATAGCAATGAAGATGAGATCAATATTAAAATTGATTACCAAATCAGCCAAATCCCGAGTTGTTCCCAACACCCTTACACCATGTAGCTCTAAACCTCTTTTATGAGGATTGTCATCAACAAAACCAATTGGCAAATACATCTGGATGCGTTTTAAATCACGCACCAAACTGTCTCCTGCGCGACCTGCACCAATAATTAGCACACGCTTTCGTTCATTGCTTTTGTCCTTTTCTTTCCAATCCCAGTATAACCGCAAGGTCAACCGTCCCCCACAGAGCAAAGTCACTAAAATAATGTCATAAAGTGGTAAAACGGAACGCGGCAAATGACCAAGTAGTGAGGCAAAATAGAGTGTTAAAACGGTCAATACTGTCGCGCAAAGGGTGGCATTGATTATTCTTGTCACATCTTTTAGGGAGGAGAATCGCCAAAGGCCTCGATATACGCGAAAATAATAGTAGCAACTGACTTGAATGGCAGTTAACAGCAACAAAGAGAAAATTGAATAGGTGCTGGTCAAATTGCTGGGAAAAGGCTGGAGGTTATACCTTAACCAATACGCCAGATACCAGGCTGTTGGAATAGCCAAAACATCAAAGGCAATAACGGGCAGTTTTTTATATAACTTATATACGAAATTATAAATGCTTTTCATATTTAAAAAATCCTTTAGCCTTCAGCCTGTCCGATTTAATTAAATCGCTATCTTACTACAGCTTCGATTCGAGAAGTATAATTTTGTTGACAATGTCATGAATTGTCAGCTTGCAGGCTGATTGACACTTGATTGATTGCTCTTTAGGCAATAAACAGCAAGAAGAGGCTGAGTGTCTATCACTTTGCGAGTGCAATCAAAGTCAAAACCAGAAAACACAATAAATTGAAACGAGATAAATTATCATTGAAAACCAATGAAACGGGATCATCTATATCCGCACCCCGGGTACTCAGCCAAGCAAATCTCCAAATACCTATTGCTGCAAAAGGAAGGGTTAATAAGAAATAGAAGGATTCTTCACGAGCATAGATGGTGTATAAAAGGTAAGTCGCAAAACTTGCGACAGCCGTAATCGCTATCAGGATATCTAAAAAACGCGAAGAATATTTTTTAAGTACGGCCCGTGTCGAGAGTAAATGCAACTGTTTTTCAAGACGACGTTTGCACAAGGCAATAAATAAGCTGATTAAAGTGGCACTCACCGCCAGCCACAAGGAAATGGGCAAACCAATGCCGATGGTTCCAGCCAGCACCCTGAGTAAAAAGCCGCTGGCGATACACAGAACATCCAGTACGGGGATGCTTTTCAACAGATGGTTATAGGCTAAGTTTATTAATAGATAAATGCCTAGTAAAGCGGCCAGAGTGCTTGAGATTGCCCAGGCAAGAACCAGGCCTCCTATCAAAAGGATGGCCAGCAGGCTTAGGGCAAAATCAAGAGATACTTCTCCTGAGGCCAGTGGACGTTCACGTTTTTGCGGATGCAAACGATCTTCTTCTCTATCTTGAAAATCATTATAAATATAAACTGCGCTGGCTATTAAACAAAAAGACAAAGCAGCCAACAAAGCATCCGGCAAAAACTCCGGAGCCCCTGCGTAAACAACACCAAGCAATACAAAGGCGGCTTTCGTCCAATGAGACAATCTTAGTAATTTGAACAGATTTGTTAGCGACGTCATAAACCTTTAGCCCGATGTTTCTTATATAAGTTCCGTCACTATAACATCGGTTTTTCAATAGGTTAATAGAAAAAATATTGAAATAGCCATATTAAATTTGCTATGAAGTCGTTAAAAATTATTCATACTTTTTTTGCTTAGGCCGATAATTAATAAAAATTAACCACTTCAGATTGCATTTAATCAAAGATCTCGTAATATAAAAAATTAGGACGATATTTCAACACATGGAATGAGGTGACTATGCATTTTGTACTCTCAGATCAATTTTTAACACTGCTACAGTCGGTTCGAGCAGACTACATAAGTCTCACCAAAACTAACCTGGATTCTGAAGGTCCCAATCGCTTCAGCATGTTTTTAGGGGCTAAAGATGTAAAAACACGGAATAAACAGATTAATTTTATCGAACAATGGTTAATTGCATTGGATAAAGAGCTGCATCCTGAAAGATTACTGCTTGAAAAACTAGCTTCCATTAAAGGAACTCCAACTGACGAACACTCCGACTTGTCGCAAGAAGAAAAAAGCATTTCAGAAGAGCAAATGATACAAATAATGGAGTATCTGAATTCCGCCGAATGGAATTCAGCCATGGAAGAGAAGTTAACCAGTTTACAGGTGTTGGTCACTATTGTGCTTTACATTAACTCACAAATTGATCCCACTTACTACATGCGTTCCCCCGAGAATGCTGTCTTAACGCAACTTCTGAATAAGTGCTTAGGAATTACACAAACAAATATCTTTGATGAAGACACTCGAGCTTGTTGTTTATTAGCAGCCAAACGGTTGCTGAATGAAAAGGGACGTTTTGAAGCAGTCAATGCACTCATTGAGCCTCGATTTAGTGAAAAAGAATGGGATGGCCTTCTAAATTTCGTCATTAGCCAGTGTGATGGCTTACATCCAAAATATAAACAAGATTTCCCCATAATGCATGCCATGAAACCCCTCCTCGGGAAACCTCTGGAATTGGCAGGATACACCACTGGCTACATCATGGGGGAAATGGTAGGAAAATCGACAAAACTCGTCCGCAGTCGGTTGGCCATAACGGCATTTTTAAGCAGCAGCCTACTATACTTCATGGGACCGCCTGCAGCAGTTGGAATTATGCTTCTGGCTCCCACTTATGCCGATCGTATCGTTAATACATTTTGTGGAATTACTTTCGCCTGGGTTCTAGGCCAAGCAGGGAGTATTGCAGGACAGGGAATCGGGATGGGTCTCGGGTTATCCCTGGATCTCAGCTGGAAATTAGTTTCTAAAACTTGTAACGTAATCAGCCAGATTTACTCCACGGGTGAGAAACAAAAACCCAGTGGGGTCTGTTTGGTCAATGGCCATTATGTCATTGATGGAATTGAAGTTCAGCAAGTTGATCCCAGTGTTTTGGAATCATTGAGAGACTGCAATATGGTTCATGTTGAAGCGAATAATGACGCTTTAGAAATTACTTATAATGGTGAGAAAACCACTCTTCCATGGAAAGGACAAACACCTGCCTATCTAGAGGAATTGAAAAAAGTCCTTCTGGCTCATCAAACTCCCATGTCAGAACCATTATCATTAACGGATAAGGCAGCAGTAAATGATCATGTTCCCGAATTAAGTGAATTTTTACTGGACAATTATCAGGCTAAGCAGGAAACAACCCCACCCTTGGTTATTAATTAATATTCTCGGCGGCTTAAGCCGCCAGCCAAACTCTGCTCATTGGCGTTTAGCCAGGTATTTTATATCTTTTGCAAAATTAGATGCTTTAGATGGGATTTGGACTGTCAATAAATTGCTGTTTCACTTGAAATTGAGACTCAAGGTGTTCACCTAAAGCTTGAATGCCGTAGCGTTCGGTGGCGTGATGACCGCAGCTGAAATAATGCACCCCTAGCTCTTTGGCTTGATAATAAGTCCGTTCGGAAATTTCTCCACTGATAAAAGCATCTACACCTAATTTATATGCCTCTTCGATTAAATCCTGTGCGGCTCCGGTGCACCAGGCAATACGTCTAATTTCATGAGGACCTGAGTCAATGTGTATGGGTTTTCTCGCGAATTTTTGCTCAAGTTCAACAGCAAACTCTTGGCTGTCTTTCGCTGCTCTAAACTCGCCAGCCCATAATAGATTTGCTGTGTTCCCAACACGATGCATTGTAACGGCATCTGGATTCAAAAGCTTGGCCAAACAAGCATTATTCCCCAGCTGCAGGTGACAATCCAGGGGTAAGTGATAGGCAAATAAAGAAATATTGTGCTGAAGTAATTTGGCGATGCGCTGGCGTTTCATACCAACAAGAGCTGCGTCCTCTCCACGCCAGAAATAACCATGGTGAACCAACAAAGCATCTGCCTTTTGGGCAATAGCTTGCTCGATCACATCGGCTGACGCTGTAACAGCCGTACAAATGCTGTTGATTTCGCTTTTTCCTTCCACTTGCAAGCCGTTGGGCGCGTAATCTTGATAATTAGCGCAAGCCAACAGTTCATGCAAGTAAGAAGTCAATTCTTCACGTTCTATCACCGGGATGAGGCTCTTCTGATATCTGCGCCCAGACTTGAGAATTTTTCCTCAATGCGCTCATAACCGCGGTCTACATGATAGACGCGCTCCACTGTAGTTTCACCCTCGGCCGCAAGGCCTGCTAAAATCAAGCTGGCTGAAGCTCGTAAATCCGTCGCCATCACGGGGGCACCCGTTAGCTTCTCCATGCCAGTAATCATAGCGGTATTACCATTCAAGCGGATTTGCGCACCCATTCTTTGCAATTCCTGTACGTGCATGAAGCGGTTTTCAAAAATATTTTCGATTACCGATGAACTGCCTTCCGCAACAGCATTAAGAGCCATAAATTGAGCTTGCATGTCCGTTGGGAAAGCTGGATAAGGAGCTGTGGATATGTCTACTGCTTGAGGACGTTTGCCATTCATATTTAAAGTAACCCAATCCTCTCCAATCGCTAATTCAGCGCCAGCCTCTTCAAATTTGCACAGCATGGACAGTAAATTGTCGGGTTTCACCTTACGTACGGTCACCTTGCCTTTGGTTATAGCTCCAGCTGTCAAATAGGTTCCAGCCTCAATCCGATCGGGCATGACGCTATAAGAGCCGCCCGATAAAGCTTCTACGCCTTCAACTTCAATGGTTCCAGTACCAGCCCCTTTGATTTTAGCTCCCATATGATTTAAGAAGTTAGCTAAATCCACGACCTCAGGCTCACGTGCAGCATTTTTAATTACCGTCTTCCCTTGAGCAAGTACAGCCGCCATCAACACATTTTCAGTGCCTGTGACAGTAACCGTGTCAAAAATCAGTGTTTTGCCTTGCAAGCGCCCCTTTTTACATCGGGCTTTGATGTAGCCATTTTCCACAGAAATATCAGCACCCATCGCTTTTAGCGCTTTCAAGTGTAAGTCCACAGGACGAGTACCAATGGCACAACCTCCGGGGAGTGACACATCAGCCTGCCCAAACCGGGCGAGTAAAGGCCCCAACACCACTATTGAGGCGCGCATAGTTTTGACCAGCTCATAAGGAGCTACATAATCATTCACTTTAGAGGCGTCAACCTGGACGCTCATTTTTTCACCTACGGTGAGTTGTGCACCCAGCTGCCCTAACAGCTCCATCATGGTCGTGACGTCTTTTAGATGAGGCACATTGGCGACAGTAACATTGTCACTTGCCAGAAGAGTGGCAGCCATAATGGGTAAGGCTGAATTCTTTGCTCCTGAAATGATCACGTCACCGTGTAAGGCTTTGCCACCATTAATAATAAGCTTATCCATGATCGTTCTCCCACTCTTCCTTCGTTAAAGTCTTCATACTGAGCGCATGAAGACTACCGGTCGTAATGTATTCTTTCAATTTGGCATAAACCCATTGTTGTCTGGCCACTTTTGTCTTTCCCTGAAAAGCATTTGAGACAATAGTCAGCTGATAATGGTAGCCATCCCCCTCTACCCGCACGTATTCCACTTCGCCTGTTTCCAGCAAGCGGTTTTCCAATTCTTTATTACTTATCATACAACTTTTCCCGCGGAATTTAACTTTGCCCTAAGATCGAACCCACACCACAAAACTCGGCCAATGTTTCGACCGCCTTAGGTATATTGTGAATCTCACAGCGTTTCTTTTTGGTTGCACTCAATCGTTTGGCCTCAATTAGTAAAGCCAAACCAGCACTATCGCAATGCTTTACGCCACTTAAATCGAGCTGAATAACATCCTCCTTCAGCTCCCGAAAATATTTGACCAAGCGTTCACAATCTCTTGAAACGGTTGAAAAGGTCATTTCCGCTGATGGTTTAAAAGCTTGTTTATCCACTATGCTGCCTTTTTCCCTGATTGCTGGTGCAATTGTTTAATAATATCCTGCATACTTGAGCTTCTTAACGCTTCTGCAAATTGGGAGCGAAAGCTTTGCAATAAACTCACCCCTTCAACACTGAAATCATAAATTTTCCAGCTGCCATTTTTAGAAACCAAGCTGTAGCTTAAAGGAATGTTTTTACCCTTTGAGCGGACAATTACGCTATTGACGCGTAAAAATCGACCATCAAGAGAACCTCTCACCGGTAAAAATTTAATGCTTTCATCGGTGTACTCGGATAAAGGACTGGCATAAGTGCGAATGACTAATTGAGTAAATGCCTCGGAAAATTCTTGCCTTTCACTGACAGAAGCTTTGTTCCAGGCTTGACGTCCTAATACAGAACGAGCCATGCCATTAACATCAACATTGGGCAGTAAATAGCGCTGCACCGCCTGCTGTATAATGCGGGGATTGGATTTTAAAGAAGCCTTATTTTCCTTCAGGGTCGCAATAATTTGATTGGCTGTATTTTCCAACATAGGTATCGGAGATGCCTCTGCCCAAAGAAATTGACCAAATGCCAAAGCCATAACAGCGGTTAATACCCTAATCGCTCTCATAATTCACCTTATTTTTTATTAATATTAAATAAAAGTTGACCAATTAAATTTTCCAAAATCACAGCCTCTTGTGTCTTAGCAATAACATCACCATCACGTAAATAAGGATGTTCGTGATTTTCATCCTCAAAACCCGGGACAATGCTCACGTAGTTGGAGCCAATTAAGCCTTCAGTCAAAATGCGGGCTGAAGCATCTTCAAAAGGAATGGGTTTATCGTTGCGTAGCCGCATGGTTACTTTGGCATTTAATTCACCTGGCTGTAGTTCAATGTTGGTGACTTCACCAATTTTAACACCAGCCACCGTTACCGGAGCCCTGACCCTTAATCCACCAATATCCGTAAACTCAGCTGTTACGGAATAACCTTTTTGTGAAACCAGGGTCGTTAACCCGCTCACCTTCATCACCAGAATAAGTAAGGCAAATAAGCCTAGCGCCATAAAAATTCCTACGCTTATGTCTATATAACGCTGCCTCTGATTATTCATTTACCAACCTCCGATCATCATCGCCGTCAAAATAAAATCAAGACCAAGCACTGCCAAGGACGAATAAACTACAGTGCGAGTGGTTGCCTGACTTATGCCTTCCGCGGTAGGAATACAACTAAAGCCTTGAAATACAGCTATCCATACAACAACAAAAGCAAATACTACGCTCTTTATAATGCCGCTTAAAATATCTAGGCGAAAGTTAATTGAGGCCTGCATATTAGACCAAAAACTTCCAGCATCAACCCCTAACCAATCCACGCCGACAAAATAACCTCCGTAAATAGCCACGGTAGTAAAAATTAAAGCGAGCAGAGGCAAGGAAATGAGTCCTGCCAAAAAGCGCGGGTAAATTACCCGACCGAGAGGGTCTACACCCATCATATCCATACTGGCCAATTGCTCGGTGGCTTTCATCAACCCAATTTCAGCAGTTAATGCTGAACCAGCTCGACCAGCAAACAAAAGCGCACTGATGACTGGCCCTAATTCTCTTGTAATGCTTAAAGCCAAAAGTTGCCCCAGTTGACTGCTGGCGCCAAATTTTTGCAGGGTATTATACCCTTGCAAACCAATCACCATCCCTACAAATAAGGCGGAGACCACTATAATCAGGCAAGACAATACGCCCACGAAATAAAGCTGCCTTCTTAAAGAAGGCCATAATCTCGCTAAATCAGGGTTTCTGAAAAACATTCTTAATAAAAAAAACCCTGAATTGCCAAGTACTTGTATATTATTAACACTACGCTGCCCCAGCCGTGCGAAGCCTTCAAGCATCGAGTAACTCCTCTGTATATGGGCGAGCAGGATAATGAAACGGCACAGCGCCATCCGCTTCCCCATGCATAAATTGTTTAACTTGAGGTTGAGTTGATTTTTTTAATTCAAGAGGCGTGCCATGTCCAATGATTTTCCCTTCAGCAATGAGATAAATGTAATCTGCAATCGAACAAGTCTCTTCCACATCATGGGACACAATAATGGTCGTAGTTTGTAACAGTTGATTCAATCGTTTGATTAAACGAACTAAAACACCCATGGAAATGGGATCTTGCCCAGTAAATGGTTCATCATACATCATCAACTCAGGATCCAGGGCAATGGTCCTCGCCAGTGCCACACGCCTGGCCATTCCGCCAGACAATTCATCAGGCATCAAATGGGCAGCTCCTCGAAGGCCCACCGCTTCCAACTTCATCAAGACGATGTCTCGCAGCATGGATTCGTTTAAATCCGTATGTTCGCGTAAAGGAAACGCAACGTTTTCAAATACCGATAAATGGGTAAACAAGGCACTGCTTTGAAACAGCAGGCCCATTTTACGGCGAGCGAGATAAAGTTCCTTGTTCGACAACTGATGGATATTGGTAGCATTGACTAATATTTTGCCTTCATGCGGATACAGCTGGGCTCCAATCAAACGCAACAGAGTAGTCTTCCCGCTGCCACTTGGTCCCATAATTGCTGTGATTTTACCGCGCTCCATCACCATATCAATAGCATTAAAAATGGCACGATCACCTCTTGAAAAACTAAGATTAGTAATTTCCACCAGATTATCTTGCATTATTCTTATTCCGGATGAAGGGAAAAAAAAGATTATACACTTGATATTAAGGTTTTTGCGAATAAAAAGCTGAATTTATAAGGACTGGCAATTTTTGCTTCAATGGTCGAATTCCCTCTGACTGTCAAGGCATCAATTACTGTGTTACACTTTGCCACCAGTCAAAGATCATACTTAGAGAATGAATTTTTGCAAACTAGGCCTTGCCGTCATCGAAACCGAAGCTCAAGCGGTATTTAATTTAACCCAGCGAATCGACGAGCGCTTTGAAAAAGCCTGTGAATTATTATTAGATTGCAAAGGACGGGTTGTGGTGACGGGTATGGGCAAATCCGGCCATATTGGCAATAAAATTGCTGCCACTCTTTCCAGCACCGGAACACCGGCTTTCTTCATGCATCCTGGTGAAGCCAGCCACGGTGACTTGGGGATGATTACAAGGCAAGATAGCGTGATTGCCATTTCAAACTCTGGCTTTACCAATGAAATTGTTACCCTGCTCCCCTTGTTAAAAAGACTTGAAGTCCCTCTGATTACGTTAACCGGCAACGCTGAATCCACCATTGCCAAATCAGCCGATGTGAACTTGGATGTTAGTGTTCATCAGGAAGCATGTCCTTTAGGCCTTGCCCCCACCACCAGTACTACGGTTTCTCTGGTAATGGGTGATGCTTTGGCCATTGCCCTGTTGCAAGCTAGAGGCTTTAGCGCTGAAGACTTTGCTTTGGCTCATCCTGGTGGGGCTTTGGGCAGAAGGCTTTTACTGCGTATTGATGAGTTATGTCACGAGGGGGATGAATTACCCGTTGTGCTTGAACAGGCAACCATCCGCGAAGCCTTGATTGAGGTGACCGCAAAAAAATTAGGCATGACTTGCGTGATTAATGAAAAAGGCTATCTTGTAGGGGTCTATACCGACGGTGATGTTCGAAGGACTCTTAATCAGAATTATGATATTAATACTACTTCTCTTTCAGCAGTCATGGGTCGAAACTGCAAGACCATTAAAAAAGGATTACTAGCTGCCGAAGCACTAACGATTATGCAAAAGCATAGCATCACCTCGCTTGTGGTAGTTGATGATGAGAACAAACCCATCGCCGTTGTCCATTTACATGACCTGCTTCGTGCTGGTGTTTTTTAGAGATAACTATGAATGAATTGATTAAAAAAGCTCAAAAAATTAAATGCCTTGTTTGCGATGTCGACGGGGTTCTTACCGACGGCCTTCTTTACATTGATAATTACGGCAATGAACTTAAAACTTTCCATGTCCAGGATGGCATGGGTTTAAAATTGCTCATGGCAGCTGACATCCAGGTTGCTGTCATTACCACTGCGGTTAATGCAGTTATTGATCACCGCATGAAACAACTTGGCATTAGTCATTATTTTACCGGCCAGGTGGACAAACGCAACGCGTTTGAAAAACTGAAAGAAACCCTTGGTTTTGAATACGACGAATTTGCTTACGTTGGAGACGATTTACCCGATTTACCGATTATTCAAAAAGTAGGCTTGGGAATTGCCGTAGCAAATGCCGTGGAACAAGTTAAGGAATTCGCCTTTTGGCAAACTGAAGGATGCGGCGGGCGGGGGGCTGTGCGCGAAGTCTGCGAGCTCATTTTAAAAGCACAAGGCAAACAGGAGATTGCCCTTACAAGGTATCTTGCCTCATGAATGCTGCAAAGCAAGCTTTTTGGTTATTCAGCACCTTAATTGTCCTGGCTTGCTCTGGATGGTATTTTGCAAGCTCAAACAATCTTGTGCAACTGAATGACCAAGCGCTCTCGCAATCTCCAGACACCATCGTAACGAATCTTGTTGTGCGTCGATTTGATGAAGAAGGTAAGCTTATCAATTATCTGCATTCTCCCGAAATGAAACATATTCCTGCTGATAACACCAACCTGTTTAAAAGTCCAAATATTTTAATCGTCCAACCGGGGCAACCCGCTTGGGAAATTAGCTCCAAATACGCCAAATCCATCCACGGTGGGGATAGGATTATTTTTCGTCATCAGGTTATAGTTCACCAGAACCAGAGCGAACACACCCAGGAAAGTACAATGAAAACAGAAGAACTGTTATACTTCCCTAAGGAAAAGCTGGCCACAAGCGATTTAGCCGTTCTGTTTGAGCAACCGGGTACGGTGGTAAAATCAAACGGCATGAAAGCTTATTTGGCCGAGAAGAAAGTTCAACTATTAAGCAGAGCCCACGCAACCTATGAACCCAAACAAGGTTAATCTAATCAGCTTTTTGCTTATTCTTTTATTGGGAATAAGCTTGAATAGTTTTGCTTTACCGGATGATCGCGAAAAAGTAGCTGAGTTATCTGCCGATACTGCTGATTTAAATCAGCAAAACCATCGTGGCGTATACCAGGGCAATGTCAGTTTTGATCAAGGAACAACCCATTTAAGAGCGGCTAAAGCCATTACGGAAGGCAATGCCCAAAATAAATTAAGTTTAGCCATTGCTATGGGGGATGAAACTGCTCAAGCGCATTATTGGGTAACGACTGCTTTGGACAAACCTCCACTACACGCATACGCCGACATGATTCGATATTACCCGGATCGCCACTTGGTGGAGCTAATTGGCAATGCCAAAGTTAGCCAGGGCGACAATTCTTTTTCAGGTCCAAAAATCAGTTATGATATAGAAAAACAACAAGTTATCTCGAAAGGGGATGGTCGGAACCGTACAAAAATCATCATTCATCCCGAGAAAAAAACATGAGCTTGTTGTCAGCAAACAATTTAAAAAAATCATTTAAAACCCGCACCGTAGTCAATGACGTTAGCATTCATATCAATCGAGGAGAGTGTGTCGGTCTCCTGGGTCCGAATGGAGCAGGAAAAACCACTTGTTTCTACATGATTGTCGGACTTCAATCTTGCGATAAAGGGCAGATTATTTTAAATGACAAAGACATCACCAAAGCGCCTATGCATCAAAGGGCTCGATTAGGTATTGGTTACCTGCCGCAAGAAGCATCGGTATTTCGTAAAATGACTGTGGCCAATAATATTCTATCCATCTTGCAATTAAGAAAAGACTTAGACGACAAAGGCAGAGACAGTAAACTTCAGGAATTGCTGCAGGAATTTCATATATCCCACATTGCCAATAGCCTGGGAATGAGTCTTTCAGGCGGTGAGCGCCGCCGGGTTGAAATTGCACGCGCCCTGGCCATTGAGCCTGATTTTATTTTATTAGACGAACCCTTCGCCGGGGTTGATCCGATTTCAGTATTAGACATTAAAAAAATTATTATTCACCTTTGCGACAAAGGCATTGGTGTTTTAATTACTGATCACAATGTGCGTGAAACTTTAGACATTTGCGATCGCGCCTACATTGTGAGCCAAGGGAAAATATTGTGCGAAGGGACGTCAGAAACCATTCTCTCCAACCAGCAAGTTCGAGCTGTTTATTTAGGCGAAGAGTTTTCTTTATAACCCGGCCATTCCTAAAACAGCATAGAATGAAGGATAAATCAGAGGCTTTGCTAATCTCTGGCAAGCCTCTCAATTAAACCTCTGGCGCTTCAAAGTAAGATCTAGAACTGTAATTCAAACTCGCGCTCATGAGAAGAAGAGTTCTCTAGAGTATATTCTTCGGGATTAAGTCCATAATGTTGTTGCAAAAACTGATTTATTTCATCCTCCAGTCTTGAACCATCTTCAGTAGCATGTGGTTTGAATTCAAGGGATAAGCTGGTTTTCATCATCGCTGAGGCTTCTTCTGCCGTGATGAATTGATTGCCTATGAATCTAAAATTATGCCGGGAAACATTAGTGATGCTCTTATCGCTGTAATTGCTTATTTTGCCCCTGCTTGAAAATTTAGAACAGAATTGCTTAAAAAAATTAAGTTTCAAATTTGCATCATCACCGCGTTTAGTAATTGAAATTTTCACATCATTTCCTTTCATTGAATTACACAATAGATGAAAGCAAGGTGCAGACCTTGCTTTACAGTTTAAAGAAAAAATTTATTACTGTTTTCCTTTTGCTTTTCTTCATTCTCCAATAAATGGGAAGGCCTTGGAAAGAATCGATCCCTGGCTTCTGTTTTATAGCTAAATAGAGCCGACTCCTCCTCCGAAGGACAAGGCGAACAAGATATCCCTTCTATGCGGCTTATTAAGAGTGATTCTAATTGTTCCAGAGGCATATTTTCATCTACTTTCTCATCGGAATGACAAGCTGTAGGTTGATGCAAACCTGCATTTTTTTTGTAGAACTGGTTTCTTTTAATCTCTGCTAAAGCGGTTAGTAACAAAGCCTGTTGGTTAAGCGCTTCAACAGGTGGGTAGGTCAGGTATAGGGAACTTAAAGCAATTTTTTTATTTTTGAGCAATTCTCTAATTCTCTCTAACTTACTAGACTCAGGCATAGGGTAATTAAATAGCTCTTTCACAATAAGATGAAAAGAAGCCTCTGGACTGCAATTCTCCAACAATGCTATTGCCCCTTCATACAGAGAGGTCGTTACCCTACCCACGGATGCATTAATGTGATGCGAAGATAACACAAGCCTCTCAAGGTATGCCGGCAAGTTGCGTCCCAATTCTCTAAACGGTTCCGGGTTTTCGCAAAAATCCAATCCTCCCAGGGTCAGCGAAGACAATCTTTGGCAATCTTTTAGTTGACTGAGTAAAGGTCGTGGGAAAAATCGACTGGCAATAAAAACAAAACATTCAAGTTTTTTCATTGTTTCCATCAATAGACGGAATGAATCTTTAGAAGGTTCTACACTAAAATTGATAAGATGCAGGGTTGTAATTGCATTTTTAACGGTTAAGGCGCCCTTATTATTCCCTTGGGCCAGCACCTCAAGTAGACCCGATAAATGATCTATCCCAAGGGCAAGAAATTCAAAAGTCGCTAATCTTAAACTGTTGAGGGAATTATTTTGCTTTAACGCTTGCACCAAAGGCTGCAAATCTGTTTTGGGTAAAATCGAAATCTCAAGGGATTCGATTGAACAGGTTGGCAAAAGTAGAACTTGGCTGAGCTCTATGAGGGCCTGGTTTAATTCATTAACACCATTCAAACCAAAATTTAACTTGATGTTCCTAACACGCTGACTTTTTTTTACCTCTTTAAAAAGAGCTTTCATCAGGGATTGTCCGAGTGACTTAATCTCAATTTCAACCGGTGCCTTGCTCTGTTTCAGAGTCTCCTGAAATAAGACAATACTCCCCTCATCTTGAGAATTTAATTCATCGGAATCTTGAACATAAACTGTGGTAAAATTCCGATCTTCTCCTGCAGGAAAAATTTTTAAAACCATACTCTTAATCAATTGAATAATTTTGCTGTATTATCCTTTCAAGTGCACAACAAATTCAAGCCATAAGCAGTATAACCAAAAAAACCTAATGATGCTTAACGCAAATCTCTAATCCATCCATTCCCTATGATAAAATGCAGCATAAAGCTTAACCTTCACCATTGGATCCATTTGCCATGTTGCTTGTCATTGATAATTACGATTCATTTACCTACAATTTGGTACAGTATTTTCAATGCCTCGGGCAAGAAGTATTGGTGTATGCAAACGATGGCATCCTCCTTGAAGCAATTGAGCAATTATCACCTGAATACATTGTCATCTCCCCAGGCCCAAAAGGCCCGAAAGATGCCGGAATTTCTTTAGCCGTCTTGGAGCATTTTTACAAGCGGTTGCCAATTTTGGGAATTTGCCTTGGACATCAATGCCTCGGGCATTTTTTTGGTGCCTCAGTGGTTAAAGCATCGACCATCATGCATGGCAAGACCTCTGCCATTGAACATCACAAACGCGGGTTATTTCGGGGCCTACCAAGTCCTTTTCAAGCCACACGCTATCACTCACTCATGATAGATCCGCCCACCCTTCCAAGCTGCCTGTCAGTTGACGCCTGGGCAGATGATCACATAATGGCAATTTCCCATCGTCAATATCCCCTTTATGGTCTACAATTCCATCCGGAAGCCATTCTGAGTGAGTATGGATTTGAATTATTAAAGAATTTTTTAGAGCATGAACATCAAACCGTTTTTTGAAAAATTAATCGCTCATCAGGACCTTAATGTTGAGGAAATGCAATCCTTTATGCGCGCCTGCATGAGAGGTGAATTGAGCGATGTACAGATTGCAAGCTTTCTTAGCCTCATGCGCATGAAAGGCGAGACTGTAGAAGAATTAACATCCGCAGCTACAGTCATGCTGGAACTCGCTCATGTCATTGAATTGGGTGACGGTTTAATTGATATCGTAGGCACCGGTGGCGATGGTAAGAATACCTTCAACGTCTCCACGATCAGCAGTTTTGTCGTTGCGGCCGCTGGAGTTAAAGTAGCCAAGCATGGGAATCGCTCTGTGTCGAGCAAAAGTGGTAGTGCCGATCTCCTCTCACACGCCGGTTTTCAAATCGAATTGAGTGATGAGGCACTTCAACTGTGCATGCAGGAATGCGGTTTAAGTTTTTTATTTGCCCCTCATTTCCACCGGGCGATGCAGCATGCCCGCAATGCCAGGCAGCAACTGGGCATTCGTACACTGTTTAATCTCCTTGGGCCATTGATCAATCCGGCTGGCGTAAAAAGACAGGTGGTTGGCGTCTTTCAATCGCGCTGGCTAGAGCCTCTGGCTAAGGTTTTGGCGAATTTGGGAAGTGAGCGTTCGCTCGTCATCAATTCACAGGACGGCCTTGATGAGGTGAGTATTTCAGCCCTAACGGATGTAATCGAATACCGAGGCGGCGAATTTAACTCCTGGCAAATTAACCCTAAATCGTATGACTGTTTTAGTGAGAATCTTAATGCCATTATCGTGGATTCACCCGCCCAAAGCCTTTTTTTAGCCGAACAAGTTCTAAATGGAGAAAAAGGCCCCGCCCGCAATATCGTTTTATTAAATGCAGCAACGGCTTTATATTGCGCGAATGATCAATTAGCATTTGAGCAGGCGCTCGAACAAGCAAAGCAAGCGATTGACAGTGGCGAGGCAGCCAAGCGATTTAAGCATCTTAAAGAACTAACCCAAAGGGCCGGTCAATGAGTATCCTCGACAAAATAGCAGAACGAAAAAAACAAGAAGTAGCCGAAGCAAAACAGCGCCACCCCTCCATTCAATTAGATGAAGCTTCTCCCCCGAGAGATTTTCTTGCCGGATTATTGACCAAAAAACCCTCAATTATAGCGGAAATAAAAAAGGCATCACCCAGTAAAGGTTTGATTCGTGCAGATTTCGATGTCGCTGCTATCGCCAAAATCTATGAGGAAGCAGGTGCGAGTTGCCTATCGGTGCTTACAGATAAAGATTTTTTCCAAGGTGACTCTAGTTATATCAACATTGCTAAAAACCATGCAAGCCTTCCGGTATTACGCAAAGACTTCATCATTGATGGTTATCAAATTGATGAAAGCCGCGCTTTGGGAGCCGATTGCATTCTATTGATTGCAGCCATGCTGGATGATTATCAGCTTAAGGATTTTTGCAGGCAGGCGATTGAACTGGGTATGTCTGTCCTGGTTGAAAGCCATACTTTAGAAGAACTGGAACGTGCAATCGAACTTCCAACCCCGTTAATGGGTATTAACAACCGCAGCCTGCACAGCTTTGTCACAGATATCCATACGAGCCTTGAGCTGGTTAAACACCTGCCAGAGGGCAAAATCGCCATCACCGAGAGCGGTATTAATACCAGAGAGGACGTCAGGCTGATGTTAGAGCACGGCATTCAGACATTTCTAATTGGTGAGAGTCTAATGCGCGCTGAAAACATTGGCGAAAAACTTAGAACACTGCTCATATAATTCCCGGTCATGCCTTTTATTTGTATTACTGTGCTAAATTTAGCATAATGCAAAACCATTTTTTAAGACCTGAACAGTCTATGACCGAAAACAGCATAACGATTGATCTTCTAAAACAACTGGTTAGTAAAGCAGAACTCAACCAGGATGGCGAGACGGCCAACTACATTCCTGAGCTGGCAAACGTTAACAAAGATCTTACCGCCATTGCCGTACAAACACTAAATGGTGAACAGTTATCCTACAGCAATGACTCTTTGGCTCCTGTAACCCTGCAAAGTACTGGCAAGATGATTACTCTCATAGGTCTTCTTGAGGAATTTGGCCTTGAGCAGGTGTTCCAGTGGGTAAAAGTTGAACCCTCGGGTGATGATTTTGCCTCCATTACCCGACTTGAGCAATTTGGCCCTAAACCATCGAATCCGATGCTCAATGCAGGCGCCATCACCTTATGCTCCCACATTCCTGGCAAAGGGGAACAGCAATTTGCCTGGCTCGAATTTTGGGTTCAAAAACTGTTTAACCAAAAACTGAGCATTAATCCACTGGTTTTCGCTTCTGAAAAAAGAACGGGTAATCGCAATCGCTCACTGGCTTATTTACTTAAAAGCCGCAACAATTTAGCCGCTGACGTCAATGAAACGCTTGATTTGTATTTTGCTCTTTGCTCCTATGAAGCAATGCTTGAGCAAATGCTTTATCTGCCTACTTTGCTTGCCAATCTTGGCAGAGATCCCATTACACAGGAGCAGATCATTTCAGGTGAGACTTGCAAAATTACCCTCGCCATTATGGCCACCTGCGGCTTATATGATGAGACGGGCACACATATGGTTAGAACTGGAATGCCTGCCAAGAGTGGCGTTTCTGGTTATACCATCGCAGTAGTACCTAAAAAAGCAGGAATTGTTGTGTTAAGCCCTCGGGTCAATGCTAAAGGAAATAGCATCCGCGGCGAAATTATGCTTGAAGAGTTATCCAAAACAATGGACTGGCATTTTGCAACTCCCTAACCCTCGCTTTAGATTTCCGTAGCTTTACTTGGCTACGGTTTTACTATACGGAAGCATCAAAAATGCACCCATCCCAGATGGTTCAAAAAGTTCCTGTTTTATTTAGTCTCTATTAATCACCAGGCCCCACCTATTAAGTATATTAAAAACAAATATTGATCTTCGTGGTAATAAAATTATATTTTTGAGCATAATACATACATTTAGATGGTTTATTGCTATAGTTAAGGGATATTTTTGAGCAATAGGTAGAATGATGGGTGTATTTTTAGATGTATATCATAAGACCGGAAAAAATATTCAGCAATTTCAAACAGCACTAGCCGCCAATCGCATTAATATTCAGGATCTGATTCACACTGAATCAGCGGAGTCCGATCTGTTCCTGGCTTGCGATTTTGAGTATTTGGATCTCATGCAATTTTTATTGGAACATGGCGTAAATGCAAACGCTCAAAGAAGCAATGGCCAAACGGCTTTAAATAAAGCAGTAGAACGCAGGAGATTGGATATCATTGATCTGCTGCTTGCCCACGGTGCAGATGTTAGTATAGAGGATAAAAATCATCTAACTGCAATCGATCATGCCAAGAAAGGGCGAGATAAGACCTACTATCATGACCAATTTCCCTATGCGAAACAATTAAAACAATATTCCTGGCTTATTGATGATTATCAGCATCTGCAAACCATTATTCAACGCTTGCAAGCTCATGCAAAACCATCCACTCCCCCTGCTCATTTGAAAGATTTTAAAACCTTGGTCCAAGAAGGAATTCAGATTGCCAATATGAGTGAGTTGAGTACTTCAGCATTGGAGCGCTTGGCAATCGAACTGCAATATAGTTATCGCCATACGGCAACAACTGAACCAATCAATTTACACCTGCATTCGAATATGTCACCTGTAGAACTGATTCAAACTGTGTTTAAGGATTACCCCGGGGTCATATTGGGTGAAAATCACGAGGCTAAATCATCCAAACGATTCATCATTGAACATTTGGATGAAATAGCCGCTCAAGGGGTCAGCGTCATTTTTTTTGAACACATTTTGGTGGAAGAGTGCTCACAAATTTTGGATGAGTACTTAAACTCAAACAACAATGAACCAATTCCTGAGCCACTCAAAACCAAACTGGAATTGCAGGACTTTCATCGCAACCTAGCTGAAAGCCCTTATAACTTCACAAGCTTGGTGACAGCCATTAAGCAATTTAATTTAGCCAATCCAGATAAAAAATTTCGTATGGTTTTGTTTGATACTGAGCAATCTTATAAAATAAAGAGCGAAAACCCTTCCAACACTACCCGCCAATTGGTGATGAATTATGTTGCTCATGTAGCGATTGAGAAAGAGAAATTGCGCCATGAGCAACTTAACACCGGGAGGCCCTTCAAATATCTTGCTTTTGTAGGTGAAACTCATTGCAACACCTATCATCAAGCAGTCGGCCTTGCCAATTATCAACAGGTTCCAGGCATTGTTCTTAGCCAACTGGATGAAACATCTTATCCCAGCAGAGCCCCTCTTGTTGTCCCCGATTACCGGTATTGGATGTATTCAACAAAAGAGGTAGAAGACTCAGTGAATCTTGGGGCTAAAATTAACTATTCCTGCATCAAAAATCTATTGCAATACATAGACAGGATTGCTCCCCTACTGGCAGAGGACGAAAAGCTTCGGGTTAGTCTTGAAGGGATCCAAGTCAAAGCCATGAAGTTGAAAATTAAATGTGACAATTTGGATTTTGGAGCATATCAAACCCTGATGCAGCAGCTGGTTAATATTTCTCCTGGCGAATTGAAAGCTGAGTACACCCACAATTTGGAATTAAGCAATCGATTAAACAACATCATGCAAAAAGGCCTGTGTCGAAGTGAAGAAGAAAAGCAAGAGGCCTTAAAATGGATGTGGTTTTTAAACCGTAATCCTCTCAGGACTAAAGACAATGCCAATGAATTTAAGCAGCTAATAAAAATGATAGAACAGTTTGAACTAAGGGAATCCTTGAGAAATGAGCAGCAACAAGTCTTGTTTTTAATCCATTTGATAGAGCAAGAAATGATTCAGTGTATTGAACAACCTGGATACGCATTGAGTACCCTGTATCAGACTCAGCAAAACTTGTTAAGCCAGGAATTGCTTAAGCACGCTAATGCTTTAGCGATGCAAACCGTTCCTGAAGGGGAATCGAGTATTGCTGTGGATATTAAAAATTACTACCAGCAAATTAACAGTATGATTAAATCATCAACACAGAGAATCAAACCATTAACGAGCGTCCCTCAGCCAAAGACTTTTCCCGTCCGAGTATGGGCGAGCGCCATTGTGGAAGATTTTCACCGTATTTTAGCCAGTGAAAAGCAATTAAATGAGCTGGACATTGAAATGGCCGATCAAGCGCATGCACGATTCCTATTCCCTCTGTACCATGTTGATGCAGGTAAAAGACGCGAAGTTCTCGCAGCGGCTGTACAAATGATTCTGCAACGCTACCCTGAAAAGCAAAAAGAGTATTTGCACTATTTTCATTGGCAATTAAGCAAGCAACAGCAAGGAAATGCTGAGCAGATTAAGCAGGATATCAATTTTCTAATTGCTTGCGCAAAGCAATCTTCGATAGAAATAAAACCGGAACAACTAACAGATGAGTGGCAGTATATTTTTGCAAATACTGGTGCTCGGCCTATGGAATTATTTTCTTTAATTGTGGAAGCCGATGTCCATCGCGAACGCTCGCCTAAGCAATATCTGGAAGTTTATGCCACATTGGAACAAGACTACCTGCGCTTGGCAGGCGAAAGCAATGCCTCTTTTGCAAAGCAACAGATTTTTGGCAGAATTCAGGAGTTATTAGGTATAGCAGTGAAAAACAGCCAAAATTCAACCAATACCAATCAATCGAATGTTACGATCGGCTTTTTTGGGCAAAACCTCCAGGCGGCTCAAATTCAAAGGCAATGCTTATTAGTGAGATCCTTCTTGAGCCAACACTATAATGAACTTGCTTTGGCCTTCCCGCAGTTAAATTGGCCATTTATTGATAATACCAATGTCAGACTAGTGAATCTTTCGATTAGTCTCCAAGACAATCAGTGGCTACTCCATTTATCCATGCAGGTTTTAAAACCTGTAGCGAATTCCAATAACAATAATGCCCAGGCTTTTGTAGATGAAACCGTCTCATTTTTCATACCTCCGGCGATGATCACTGCAGTACTCAACCTGCAAAAACCCGAGGCTATTATGAACGCTATGTTTAATGCCCCTATTGGTGCAATTTATCTTGCGCAAGATGCAGACAACAACAATATGGTTTTATACATTAAACACGCTCAAGGCATTGCAAATTACTCATTTGCAGTTATGGCCAACCAGCAATTAATTGATCAGGCTCATCAGCAGAGTTATGAAAGTCTGAACCATTTTCTTTCTTTAGCTCGTAATTTTTATCAACTTCCCGGGCTTTTTCAGATTAGTACTGTTCAACTATTTAGCAATTCTGTTGCTACGGATTTCGTGCAATCATCATCTCATCGGCCAGGTTAATCTCTTCCAGCCAAAGCAGCTTTCATGCTCTGGCTGGATTCAGTCGAATAAGTGATTACCCCATGAATTTAACATTAACCAATAAGTAGCTTTAAGAAAGTAATTCTAGGTCAGTTATTCTCAAAAAAATAAAAAAATTATGAGACAATCACGAGAAGCCTTACTAATCCCTGCTTTATCAATTGAATCTTTGCCGGGTTATTTAGTTTTGGAAAATTTTAACCCATGTTTAATTGAGTGCGACTATGACTATTTGGATAGATGGTGATGCCTGTCCCAAGGCCATTAAAACTGTTTTATTCCGGGCAGCCGTAAAACGGTCTGTATTGGTAATTATTGTAGCTAATCATTTTGCTCAAATACCATCTTCAGAGTTTATAAAAAGCATCAAGGTGGAATCAGGCTGTGATAGAGCCGATCAATACATCATTTCACAGGTCAAAGCGAATGATTTGGTGATTACAGCCGATATTCTGCTGGCAGATCTCGTGATTGCCAAGGAAGCTTTTGCCTTAAATCCTCGAGGTCAGCTCTATTCATTGAATAATATTAAACAGCATTTAAGCATTCGTAATTTAAATCAAACACTGAGGGAAGGCGGCATAATTGGAGGCGGAGAAGATAAATTGAATGCAAAAGACATACAATGCTTCTCAAATCAGCTGGATCGAATCCTCACTCAGCGCACAAAAATTCAATCATGATGTTGGGGCACAGAAGGGAATGCGAGGGGATTATTTAATCTGGACTATTCAAAAACAAGGACTAATATGGTGGGCGATGCTAATTATTTCGACCATGATGCAGACATCGGTATTATTGGCCGCGGCAACAGCATGGAAGAAGCTTTTGAAGAAGCAGCCCTCGCCATGTTTTCCCTGATGGCTGATTTATCAGCCGTCTCCTCAAAACAAGCCATTAAGATGACCTTCGAAGAAGATGATAAGGACTTGGCCTTTGTAACCTGGTTGAATCTTCTCATTGCCGAGGCACAAGCAGAGAACCTCATTCTGTCTTCGTTTAAAGTCAAAACACAAGGACATATCTGGTATGGTGAAGCAACAGGAGAGCCTTGGAGGCAGGAAATAGAACGAGGAATTGACGTTAAAGGCGCCACATTAACCTCTTTGTCTGTTAAAGAGGTTAATGGAAAATGGGAAGCTCGATGCGTAGTGGATGTATAGACTAAACGGTAATAGCGCTTTTGGGGAACTGAATCCATGGACATGACAAGAGTAAAACAAATCGATGATTATCGTTGGGTTCCAGTTGAAAATCCGGAGAAAGTTATGATTTATGGCAGCGAAAGCTTGGTTCGCGCCCTTGATGAAAAAGTTCGGGAACAGATTGTTAATGTGGCGGGCTTACCGGGATTGGTTGGTCGCGCAATGACCATGCCGGATGCGCATTGGGGCTATGGTTTCCCAATTGGCGGTGTCGCTGCATTTGATGCTAACCAGGGGGGGTTATATCCGCCGGCGGTGTGGGTTTTGATATTTCCTGCGGGATCCGCTGCTTACGCAGCAATCTGTTTCTTGAAGATATATTAGGCTCGATTGAAGAGGTCGCAGAACATTTGTTTTCTGCAGTTCCTTCCGGAGTAGGCTCTGAGGGGAGTATTCGCTTATCTTTGCACCAGTTGGATGAGCTGATGACCCAAGGCGCACACTGGGCGTTAAACCAGGGATATGGAGTAGAGGATGATTTGTTGTTTATTGAAGAAAACGGTTGCGTTAAAGATGCTTTGCCTCAATACGTCTCAGAACACGCCAAAAAAAGACAATTGCATGAAATGGGGACACTTGGTTCAGGAAATCATTATTTGGAAATTCAGCTGGTAAAAACGATTTATGACAAAGAGACGGCGAACGTTTTTGGCCTTAAGGAAAATCAAATCCTGTTGGCAATTCATTGTGGCTCACGAGGCTTAGGGCATCAAATCGGCTCCGATTACCTTGTTTCACTTGCCAAAGCAGCCAAACAATTTAATCTTCATCTGCCGGATCGAGAACTGGCTTGTGCCCCTATCCTTTCAGAAGAAGGGCAACGCTACTTAGGAGCCATGCGTGCAGGTATAAATTGCGCTTTAGCCAATCGCCAAATCATCGCCCATCTTGCCCGCGAAGCAATTAATGAAGTCCTCCCTCAAGCCAGGCTAGACACTCTGTTCGATGTATCACACAACACCTGCAAGCTTGAAAGACATATGGTTCAGGGCAAAGAAAGAGAGCTTTATGTTCATCGAAAGGGAGCAACGCGTGCCTTTGGACCTCATCATCCAGCCCTGCCCTCTCGTTATCAAGAGGTTGGCCAACCCGTTTGCATTGGCGGCAGCATGGGCACAGGATCCTACATTCTAGCTGGAAATTCGCCACAGGAAAACGATGCGTTTGCCTCTGCCTGTCATGGTGCAGGTCGTCAAATGAGCCGAAGGCAAGCCTTAAAACATTGGCAGGGAAAAACGTTGATCGAACAATTGAAGAAAGAAGGGATATATATTCGCAGTTCCTCCATGCGAGGAGTCGCTGAAGAGGCTCCGGGAGCTTATAAGGATGTTGATGAAGTGGTTAAAGCAACCGAACAAGCTGGTTTAGCGCGTCGGGTGGCTTTTTTAAAGCCACTGGCCTGCATCAAAGGCTAACGTTCTCTTGTCCAACTGCTATACTACGACTAGTTTTATAGAATTTAGTCCATGACCATTTCTCATTCTGAACATTTAGCCTGGGCTCACCCATTGGTTCGCGAATGGTTCCTTAGCAAATTTTCCCTTGCCACAGAACCTCAAAAAATGGGTTGGCCGTCTATTTTAGCTGGCAACACTTGTCTAATTTCTGCCCCAACCGGATCAGGAAAGACATTGGCTGCCTTTTTGGTTTGCATTGATCAATTGGTTCGCCAGGCCATTGCAGGTGACTTGCTTAATCAGACGCAGGTGATATACATCTCTCCTTTGAAAGCACTGACTAATGATGTTCAGAAAAATCTTCTTGGCCCTCTGGATGAAATTTTGACCCTGGCTAAAGAACGGAACTATTCCATGCAGGAGATCCAAATCGCCGTTCGTACAGGGGATACGCTTGCGAGCGAAAGGCAGGCGATGCTGAAAAAGCCACCTCATATTTTAGTCACAACACCCGAATCATTTTATTTATTGCTCACGGCGGAAAAAAGTCGAGCTTTGCTGAGAGACATTCAGACGGTCATTGTTGATGAAATTCATGCTCTTGCAAACAGCAAACGCGGAACCCATCTGTCTTTGTCACTGGAGCGTTTGGAATCCATCACCGCAAAGCCCCCTTTGCGCATAGGTTTATCAGCAACCCAAAAGCCTTTGGATACAGTGGCTGCTTTTCTGACAGGCAATAACAGGCCACAGCCAGCCATTGTTAACATCGGCCATGCAAGGCAGCTGGATGTGCAAATTGAAGTGCCTTCCAGCGAATTAGCCCCCGTCGCATCCAATGAAATGTGGGGTGAAATTTATGATCGTCTCGCCGAGTTATCGCGTCAAAATCGCTCTACCCTTGTCTTTGTCAATACGAGACGTTTGGCTGAACGTGTTGCACATCATTTGTCAGAGCGATTAGGAAAAGAACAAGTTGCCGCACACCATGGGAGTTTATCACGCAAATTAAGATTGTCTGCCGAAACCAAATTAAAAAATGGTGAATTAAAAGCATTAGTTGCCACGGCCTCTCTCGAATTGGGTATTGATATCGGTAATGTGGATTTGGTTTGTCAAATCGGCTCCCCCAGAGCGATTGCCGTGGCCCTGCAGCGAATTGGACGTGCAGGCCATTGGCATGGGGCCATCTCTAAAGGTAAATTATTTGCAACCACCAGAAATGAGTTGCTGGAGTGCGCCGCCTTAGTTTATGCCATTCGCGATGAAGATTTAGATACACTCCTAATACCAGATGCGCCTTTGGACATTTTGGCGCAACAGATAGTTGCCAGCTGTGCGACTGGAGATTGGCAAGAAGAAGACTTGTTTCAATTAATAAAAAAAAGCTATCCCTATCAACATCTCTCAAGGGAACACTTCGATGCCATTTTGGAAATGTTGGCAGAGGGCATTGCCGGCTCGCGGGGACGTTACAGCGCCTATTTGTTTCGCGATCGGGTCAATAACATTGTAAAGGCTCGCCGGGGAAGTCGCTTAGCTGCAATAACCAGCGGAGGGGCAATTCCTGAAAATGGCCTTTTTAGCGTTATCGCTGAACCTCACAATGCCATGGTGGGCACCCTGGATGAAGATTTCGCTGTAGAAAGCAACCGGGGGGATGTCATCCTTCTCGGAACCACTTCCTGGAAAATTAAACGCATTGAAAGTGCAAAGGGGCAAGTCCTGGTTGAAGACGCGCATGGAGCGCCCCCAAGTGTCCCCTTCTGGCGTGGTGAAGCACCAGCCCGTACAGATGAATTATCACTTAGAGTGTCCAATTTAAGAAAAATCCTCGACAAGATGTTGCCTGCAAGCCTGAATCCAAAGGAGGAAATTCAGCACCAAAGCGAAGCCTCCCAAGCCATTCTCTGGCTAAAAAAGCACTGCGGATTAAGCGATGCTGGGGCCGAGCAGGTGATTGAATACATTCTCGAAGGACGCGCGGTCCTTGGGACTGTACCGAGCCAGGATACTATTATTGCTGAACGCTTCTTTGACGAATCTGGAGGGATGCAGCTGGTTATTCATTCACCCTTTGGTGCAAGAATTAACAAAGCCTGGGGGTTGGCCTTAAGAAAACGGTTTTGCCGCTCTTTTAATTTTGAATTGCAAGCTGCAGCAACCGATGATGGTATTAATATTTCTTTAACAGAACAGCACAGTTTCCCTTTAGCCGACGTGTTTAGCTTCCTCCATCCTAACAGCATCAAAGAGGTCCTGACACAAGCCATTTTGCAATCTCCGCTTTTTCCTACCCGTTGGCGCTGGGTTGCCGTTAGATCCCTTGCTTTGCTGCGCTTTAGAAATGGCAGGAAGGTTCCTCCCAATATCCTTCGTATGCTTGCAGATGACTTGTTAGCAGCCGTATTTCCGGATGCGGCCGCTTGCCAGGATAACCTCGCTGGAAAAGAAATTGAACTGCCTGATCATCCTTTAATTGTTGAGACAATGAAAGATGCATTGACCGAGGCCCTCGACATTGAAGGATTTAAAAAAGTGCTACATGGAATCAACAATGGGAGCATCAAATGCCTCGCTGTAGATACAGCAATACCCTCAGTTTTCTCCCATGAAATTTTAAATGCCAACCCTTATGCCTTTCTGGACGATGCTCCATTGGAAGAGCGAAGGGCCAGAGCAGTTGAAATGCGCCGAGTTCTTCCGGAATCCATTCTTAGGGAAGTGGGAACCCTTGATCAGGCCGCTATTGCTGAAGTTCAGCAACAAGCCTGGCCAGATTTAAGAGATGCCGATGAATTGCATGATTTATTACAAACCGTAATTGCATTGCCCATTGAAAATTTTCTACAAGGTAAGAATGCATTAGCTATCACACCGCTATCTAAAACAGAAATTGATCTTAAAGCCTTCGAAAGATTCAAAGCCTTGTCCTCGTGGGAAGAGTTTTTTAAACAATTGCTGGCTCAAGGTCGAGCCGGAAGAATGCAATATCAGAATAAGGAATTTTGGCTAGCTACTGAACGGAAAACCAGTGTCAAAAGCATTTATCCAGATGGCCAATTTTTAGATGCGCTGGTTAATTTAAAAGAAAAAGACATTGAGCGCAGTGAGATTATTCTTAACATGGTTAGAGGCTGGATGCAGCAACTAGGTCCTATTCAATCTCAGGAATTGGCAAACATGCTGTCCCTGGATGATAAGGATATTGAGCAAGCTTTACTCCAACTTGAAGCCAATGGAAGCATTTTGCGGGGCCATTTTAGACTAGGTAAAGATCAGGAGATTGAATGGTGCGAGAGACGTCTTTTAGCACGCATACATAGCCTTACCATTGGCAAACTACGCAAAGAAATTGAACCGGTCAGCCCAGCCCAATTCATTCATTGGCTTACTATTTGGCAACACGTGAGTCCTGGAAGCCAATTACGGGGCGAACATGGCTTGCTTGAAGTGATTAAACAATTGCAAGGTTTTGAAATTCCAGCCAATGCCTGGGAAAAGCAAATTTTATCCAAACGGGTTACGGATTATAATCCAGAGCTCCTTGATCGTCTCTGCCTAACCGGACAAGTGGGTTGGGGCCGATTTTCAATGCACCCCGCCCTGGTTACCCAGCTTGCAAGTGGGATTGACGAGAACAGGTACAAACGCATTTCGCCCACCAGTGTAGTCCCTATTACCTTTTTTGTGCGGGAAGAAGCACATTGGATGGCGGCGTCTTCTTACTCGGATGATGAAATTCAAGCCGTTTTAAGCCATGTGGCGCAGACTATTTATCAGTATTTAAAAGAGCGAGGTGCTTCATTTTTTGTGGATATCGTTCACGCTGTCAATCGCCTTAAAAGCGAGGTGGAAACGGCTTTATGGGAGCTGGTTTCAGCAGGTTTAATTACCGCCGATGGTTTTGACAATTTGCGTTCGCTAATTGATCCTCAACGTCGCACCGGCCGACGCGGGAGAAGTCTATTCAGACATGCCATGGGCAGGTGGTCCTTATTGAATGGCCAAAAGGCAAGCTCTAGGGAGCAGCAAATTGAAGCCATCTGTTGGATGTTGTTAAAGCGTTACGGTATTTGCTTTCGTGAATTGCTAGCTCGCGAGAAGATTTTGCCAAGCTGGCGAGATTTATTATTCGCTTTCCGTCGTTTTGAAGATCGAGGGGAAATCAGAGGCGGTCGTTTTGTCAGTGGTTTCTTAGGTGAACAATTTGCACTTCCCTATGCGGTGGATTCACTTCGCGCCATTAAAAAGAAAATGCCTGAAGAGCAGGTAATTAGCATTTCTGCTGTTGATCCATTAAATTTACAAGGCATTGTTTTGCCAGGCGAGCGGGTTGCCGCTTTTTCAGGCAATAGGCTTCTTTTAAAAAATGGCGCAGCTTATGACGGAAATAGTCAGACCTAACCGGGCTTATACAAATTTTTCCGAGTTTGCTACTATAGCCCTTCCATGATAGACAGTTAAGACAACATGCAGTCTGAAGTTTCAGCCCTTTCGGTTAGCCAACTCAATCGTCAAATTCGTTTTTGGCTAGAAAATGAAGTAGGTGACGTTGCAGTGATTGGTGAATTATCCAATCTGAGCAAACCTGGTTCCGGACATTTTTATTTCAGCCTTAAAGACGAAACAGCACAGTTGCGCTGCGTGTATTTTCGAAATTACCATAAAACCGACAGCAAGCTATTTAAAGATGGCCAACAAGTCCTGGCTAAAGGCCGGCTAAGTCTTTACGAGGCCAGAGGGGATTACCAACTTATTGTGCATTCATTAAGCGACGCGGGTTTAGGCGAACTCTATCGGCGCTTTGAGGAGTTAAAGGAAAAACTTAAAGCCCAAGGTCTTTTTGATGCGCAAAAGAAAAAAGCCATTCCACGATTTCCCTCAGCAATTGGCGTTGTCACTTCAAAAAATGGTGCAGCACTCCATGATATTTTAACCACTTTAGCCAGGCGTTATCCACTTGCCCAAGTGAAAGTCTACCCGAGTGAAGTCCAGGGAAAAGACGCAGCCCCTCAATTGATAAAAGCCATTGAACGAGCAAACCGTATAGGGGAAGTAGAAGTGTTGATTCTGGCTCGAGGTGGCGGAAGCATGGAAGATCTTTGGGCATTCAATGATGAGACATTGGCATTGACCATTAGCCGAAGCCATATTCCTGTAGTTTCTGGCGTCGGACATGAAACGGACTTTACCATTGCTGACTTCGTGGCCGATTTAAGAGCGGCAACACCCACTGCCGCAGCCGAAGCAGTCACACCGAATAAACTGGAATTACTAGCCTCAATCCGCGCATTGCAGCAACGAGCCATCGCTTCCGTTCTAAGCTGTACCCGCCATAAGCAACTGTTACTTTCCAATCGCATGGCTAAAATCTCCTCTCCCCAGCAATTAATTTCCAAGCATTGGCAAACCTTGGACTTCTTAGAACGACAATTGCATCAATGCTTGCGAAGTTTTATTAATCGTAAAAACAATTCAATTAATCTTCTCATGATGAGGTTAGAGGCTAAGAATCCCAAAATTTTACTTCAGCAATGGAGTATAAAAACACACAACATTGAACAGCGCTTAACGCAAACTATGAAAAACAGGCTGCAATCGGTGAAACAAGAATTTACAAGCCAATTGTCCACATTGCATGCCGTAAGCCCTTTGGCAACTCTCGATAGAGGGTATGCAATTGCCAGCTTTAAACAACACGTTCTCTTCAGTGCGGATCAGGTGAGAAAGGGAGATACAATTCATGTGCGATTGGCAAAAGGAGAATTGGAATGTGAGGTTTGCAGCGCTAAGGAATAATACGTATCCCTTGGTTGCTGTCGTCTAACTCTATTCGGGAGAAACTGATGCTTGAAGATTTAAATAGCAGTTTGGCTTTGATCATTCAGCAAACTCAAGCCAACATCAATGTTCTTATGATTGTGCTGGCTGTGATTTGGCTAGTCTATTTTTTAAATATTTTTTTAAACAATCGGCTGAATTATTTAGGCATTATCCCAAGGCGTTTATACGGACTCCCCGGCATTCTTTTTGCCCCTTTCTTACATGCTAATTTTAACCACCTGTTTTTTAATAGCATTCCCTTATTGGTACTAAGCAATTTTCTGCTGATTAATGGCCTACATTATTTTTTATGGGTAAGCTTTTTAATTATGGTTATCAGTGGCTTCCTTGTTTGGGCTTTTGGCAAACCAGGAATTCATCTTGGTGCCAGTGCTGTTATCACAGGATATTGGGCTTTACTCGTCACTGACATTGTCCATCGGGGCGGGCTTACTGCCATCATTCTTGGTTTAATTAGCCTCTACTATTTCGCTGGTATTTTTCTAGGTATCTTCCCAAGTCGCAAAGGCGTTTCCTGGGAAGGGCATTTGTTTGGCTTACTGGCTGGCCTAATTACCAGTTATCTGATGAGCATTAATATTTAAAGCCCAGGCCAATTACAAAACAAAGGATGTGCCAAGCTTGTTTTTCACCGCATTTTTATAAACGGCTTCGGCAATACTGATGTCTTGAATGGCTAAGCCAACGGATTTAAATACGGTTAATTTTTCTTTATAAGTTGACGTGTTTTTCATTAGCAACAAACGCCCCAACTCCTTGAGGTCAGTTTTGCTGATGGTTTTACTGCCCACTGCAGCAATGATTTCGCCAGCTTCAGCCAAAGCGGCTTTCTTTTGATCAACAACAATTAATGCTTTGGCCAAAACGTCTGCCGAAATTTCCTGCATCTCGCGAGTATGGGAGCCGATGGCATTGATATGGGCATTTGGTTTAATGTCGTTTAAATGAATAAGCGGTTCGGTGCTGCTGGTTGCAGTACAGATGATATCAGCTTCCTTAAGTGCTTGTTTGAGTTCGGAATGGGCTTCCACCTCAAAATGATCTTTTATTGTGTCTGCAAATTGCTCAGCGGACTCCAAGTTGCGCGACCAAATGGATATTTTTTTAATGGTTCTAACCGCAGCCACGGCTTGAAGTTGCGTAGCTGCCTGCCCTCCAGCACCAATAAGAGCAAGGTGGCAATCCCTTTCAGGGCTTAAGTATTTGGTAGCAAGGCCGGAAACAGCGCCAGTTCTCAGAGCAGTTAAATAAGTTCCTTCCATAATGGCTTTTAACTCACCTGTTTTGGCATCCAACAGCAAAATGGTACCAAAAATGGTCGGCAATTCCTTATCGCGATTTTTGGGGAAAACCGAGACCACTTTCAAACCCAACGCTTCTTGTTCAGGTAAATAAGAAGGCATACACAAACTCATGCCCTCTTCTTCTTTGATGGGCATAGCAGTTCTCAACGGCAATATCACTTCATCTCTTGCCAGCTGTTTAAATGCCACTTCCATACAATCTATGGCTTCTTTCATATTAATGCACTGCTTCACGTCTTCAAGGGAGAGTGATAAGGCCATAGTGTTCTCCAAAATTATGCTGGGTGCCTTACTAGTTTTTAATCAATTAGCAACAGGTATATACTATTATGGCTAATAACCACATAAGGAAATACTATGAAGATTAAAGCGATTGCGGGTGTCGTTGCAACCCTGTCTTTGTTAAGTTTTTCAGTTCATGCCAATTGGGTATGTAATGTAGCCAACAAACGTGGACAACATTGGACGTTTACAGCCCCTGACGAAGCGGGCGCCCAATCCATGGCAAAAAATGCCTGTGATGCGAACAGCATTAATCCAAGCAATTGCAATCCTAATTGCTATGACAATGGTGTTGCTGCCGGTCGTTGGCACTGTGTGGTTAGCAATAAAAAAGGACAGCACTGGTCCTTCTTTGCCCCTACTCAAGCACAAGCCACCTCTCTGGCGAAAAATGCTTGCGATGCAAACAGTATTAATCCAAATAACTGCAACCCTTCCTGCGTTCCTGAATGAGCAAACAGCGGACAGTTGTCCGCTATTTGTATTGGTAATGGGCTGCTTATTGGTTAAATTGAACCGTCTTTAACGGTTCTGGTTCCAGTTTTTTTTCAGCAAGCAAGTAAGCCAACTCCATCTTTAAACTTCCGGCTAATTCACGATTGATGAATCCTTGATGCCTTTCATAAAGAGCAAGAGCTTGTTTTAGCAACACTCCTGTTTTTTCTAACGCTTCAGGAAGGCTGTTTTGCCCCTCCTCGTATGCACATTTGATAAGATTGAATAAAATTTTCTTTTTCGTATTCACCGAACAAGAGGATTCTTCATTTAAAATTTCCTCAGCCAATGTGAAGCCCAAGCTTGGGCAGTGAAGTTTGCGATAAATAATTATCAGATTGGCTACTATTGAGGCCTCAGCTTCATGATCCTTTGTCCTGGACAATCGCTGCAGCAACAAAGCATCTTCATAATTGGCCAAAGCCAGTTCAAATTTACTTTGAGCGAAGCAGTTTTTGCCTATGTCTCTTAAAGTTTGGGGGTCTCCAAGAGCAGCCCTCATTTTGGCTAAACAATCACCTAGATCCTGAGCCAGGTATTGGTCTATAAAAAGCAGATGCCTAAAGTAGAAGTGCGTTGCTTTTCTCAAGAAGGTTTTATCAAGCGTCCCTTGTTGCAAATCAATGAGTTCAGAAACGGCTTTAAACCCGTTAAATAATAGTTTCTTCTTTGCAGCAACAGGAAGTGCATGCTCGTCGTTTAAAACACGGTTTGCAATCAGAAAAGCCCTTTCCGGTTGCCCCAATTTCCGGTGGGTCAAAATGATGTTGGAATGCAGGGTCGATTCCAGCTCTCTATCCCTGGTGGTTTCAGCTTCAGCCAGCAACAAAGCTTCTTCGAAACATTGCAGAGCTAAAAGAAAGTTGTTTTGACTAAAAGATTGCTTGCCAAGATCTTGTAACCTTAATGTTTTCTTCGCAAAACGTCCAATGGCTTGTAACTCGAGGTTTAATTCCTCTAAATGAGTTTTAATGAACTCATCATTTTCAGCACACAGAGTTTGCACTTCTTCAACCATTTTAATCAGTTTATTGGAATCCATTTCTTGCGACTTAATGGCTTCTGCAGCAGCAGAAATTAAGTTAAAGAGAATTTTTTTGCGGTAATTGTCAACGATTTGGCCTTGAAAATCCAAAGCAGTTCTTGCGGTTTTTACTACATCTTCAAGAGCTTTAAGTTTTCGATAAGCTAAAACCATATTGGCATAAATTGGCATTGCCGCAACAACATCCCCCTCCAAACCTGAAAGTTTCTGCACGAGCAAAATGGTTCCGTAACAGTCAAGGGCAAGTTTAAACTGGCCTTGGTCGAAATGAACTTTTGCTGAAGTTTTTAAAAGGTCCGGCTGTCCTAAGGCAGAAGCAAGTTCGCTTGCGATAGCTGGCCAGTCATGCTCTAAATGACTGTGGATAAATTCCCTATGTTGCAGATATAGAATAACCGCTTGATTGATTAGGCCTGAGTCTTTATCCAAAACAGCAAGATTCTCTAAAACAGCTTTAAAGGCGTTGAACAATATCTTCTTCTTAAGCTCAATTGAGGCGGAACCCGCATCCTCAAGAGCTTTTCCGGCCATCATAAGCGCTTTTTCAGGTTGTAATAGCTTGCGGTGGGTTAAAATAATGTTGGATTTAAGAGTCAATGCAAGCAGTTCATCCCTATGCTCTTCTTTTTGTGCGAGCAATAAGGCTGCTTCATAAAACCCCAGGGCATCAGGGAAGAGTCCCTCAGCAAATTTCTGTTTTCCTCGGTCTTGTAATTGCAAAATTTTATTGTTAAAACGCTGAATTTTTATTAAATCGCCCTTCAATTCAGGCATACATTCATGTATAAAAGCCTCAAACTTACAACATAACCCTGCCAATTCCTGCATTTGCTCTTGAACACGAAGTGAGGCTTGGCAAGCGTCCAATTTAAGCGTTGCAGCCCCTGCAGCAATAAGGTTAAACAGAATTTTTTTAAGGATTGCTTCGGGAATAGTATGGCCTTTTAACAGTTCACCTGTTTTTTCAAGAACTTTATCCAACTGGTTCAGCTTACGGTAGGTTAAAATAAGGTTTGAATGGATGTTTAAAATCTCTGATTGATGGGCTTTTTCATCTAGGCTTTTATAAAGCAGCAATGCCTCTTCATAACATTGTAGAGCGAGATCGAATTTACTTGCTTGATAATATTGATTGCCAATTTCTTTAAAATCAGCAGCCAATTGCGTTAATTTCGATTTTGCATCATTCACCTCATCTTGAAAAAGCGCAGGTAAGCCAACAATCGCCTTGAATAATAAATCCTTAGCCTTAAGTAAATCAGCAATTAAACGAGCACCATTAAATTGTTTGCTATATATTTTACCATTAGTCTTTTTCTCCTGAAGAATGTTCAAGGCATTAAAATAATCAATTCTTGACCTTACTTCATTTAAACGCTCTTCATAAACGGGCTTGGGGTTTAATTTTAAAGCTTCTTGGTATTTAGCTTGGGCCTTGTCTAGTGAACGTATAAAATACTCCCTGCGTTTTCTATAATGCTGGATAATTGCCTCTTGATGGTCTCGAAGCGCTTCTTTGACATCCTCTTGATAATCTTCTTCATTAAAATAAGCTATAGAGCCATTGATGATCGCAAGGCCTTCTACGAATGCATCTGACCTATCAAACCCGCCCACAATTCCATGCCCAAGAACATAATTGGGTTCAACTTGCACATCTCCTTGAGTAATTACATAGGGCAAACCTTCTCCTTTGTAGGTGAAGCGATTCAATTGATGCGGATCAACCGTGAACGTATTAAATCTGGGTTTAAATTTATACTTTTTGGATTGAGGTAAGTACTGAAAACTTATGGTTGAATCATCACTCCAACACTCAAGTACAGTCTGAAGCCAGGCTTCCTTTTTTGCATCGGAAAGTCCATCTGGTGCCTCCATATAAAGGCAAGCTTTATTTTTACCAAATGGCATAAAATAACAACGTGGAAACCCCATTTCACGCCAACCAAATTGACGCAAACGCTCCATTGCGTCGGCAAACTCGGTGGCTGTGCGGCCTTCAAGGTCGTAGATTTTATTCTCCAGAAGGTAATCCAGAATGGCTTGATGTTTTATGCTCATTTTTACATAAGCGAGCATATGATTTCTGACCATCACATCGCCAGAAATCGGTGAAATTTGAAAGGGTTTTGGCAGGTTCAGCCCTGCCCTGGCATTAATTGCATGCACTAAAACGCGTTTTGAACCCGTGCAGTCGAAGACGTAATCACAAGCTAGAAATTTTTGCTCACCATTAGCTTCTTTAATAAAAATTCCCTTTTCTTCAGTCGAAAAATCAACAAAGAGGCCTTCTTCTACGGGAATATTTAACTGAAGTGCGAGCTTATAAAGCGCACGCTCAATATCCTTGATATGGACTGCATTTGTGCTTGGAGGTGCTCCTAAACCAATGCTTCTTTCAGCCTTCCTAAAAACGGCTAAATTAATGTTTCCAGGTCTTACATAACTTCCAGCATGATGACCAATTACTTTGATATCCTTTACCCCTGCCCGTCTCAACTTAATGGCCGCGTACAAGCCATTTGGACCAGCACCAACAATGACAATAGGCATGTTTTTAAAACCTGACAAAAAATTGCCTATTATAAAAATTTAACCTTAAGAGAAAATTAAACGCTTCATGGGTCTTTTTTGGCAATATTAAATTTGCTGAAAAACAAGCCTCCACGAAGTTTTTTAGTCAGTATAAAAATGTTTTATCCTATACTTTGTTGTATACTGGCGCGCCTTGATTAAGAAGCATTAAGTTCCATGGTTTCACTGACACTCAATCCGCCTGCTGTTGCCAAAAAACAATTCTGGGGCCAGTTAGCAGGTTGCAGCTTACCCTTGGCTTTGGCTGAATACTGCCAGCAGAGAACTGGAATCACTCTACTCATTGCACCGGATAATTTAAGTGCCGGGCAATTGATGGATGAATTAAAGTTCTTTCTTGGGGATGAAGCTCAAACGCCCGAGCTGTTATTTTTTCCAGACTGGGAAACGCTCCCTTATGATCAGTTTTCACCTCACCAAGACATTATTTCTGAACGTCTAGCGACATTGAGCCGTTTACAGCAGGTAAGCAATGCCATTGTGGTCAGTTCTGCAAGCACCTTGATGCACCGTCTTTGCCCACCGCAATTTTTACATCACCATGCCCTGCTGCTTAAAGAGGGGCAGACCCTAAACCTTGAGCAATTTCGAGAGCAACTGCAGCAAGCGGGTTACCGCTGTGTGAATAAGGTATTGGAACATGGGGAATTCGCCATTCGAGGTGCCATTATTGATGTGTACCCTATGGGAAGCGTCAGTCCGTTTCGCATTGAACTTTTTGATGACGTCATTGAAAGTTTAAGGGAGTTTGATGCCGAATCGCAACGCACCATTACCAAGATCTCTGACATTCATCTGTTGCCAGCCCGGGAATTCCCGCTTAATGAGCAAAGTATTATGGTGTTTCGCCGTGCCTTTAGGGAGCATTTTTCGGGAAACCCCAGCCAGTCCCCTATTTATGAGGCGGTCAGTGAAGGTCAATTTCCCTCTGGGATTGAGTATTATTTACCTTTGTTTTTTGAAAAAACAGCGACTTTTTTCGACTACCTTCCCGCTAATGCAAGCGTCTGTCTCATAGCCGACATCCAGGAAAAAGCAGAGCAGTTCTGGCAAGAAGTCAATAGCCGCCACCAACAAAGAAGTTATGACATTTCTCGTCCTATCCTGAAACCGGACTTAGTTTTTATAGATCCCCAAGGCCTATTGACCCTGGTGAATCAATATCAACAAATTCGTTGCCGTCAAGAACACATTGAAAAGAAAGGCGCGGTATTTAACTTTAACATCAATAAAGCACCTGCCCTGCCGCTTGAGCGGCAGGCTGAAAACCCTCTGAACAAGCTCAGTAACTATTTGGTTCAGCCTGATCTGCGCTTTTTAATCGTTGTTGAAAGTGCCGGCCGGCGTGAAGTTTTATTGGATTTGCTGAAGCAAGCAAGCATTTATCCTCAAATTCAGCACTCATGGCAAGGATTTTTGAATGATTCAGCGGTCATTAACATCATTACTGGCCCCTTAACGGCCGGTGCGGAATTGCTTGACCAGGGCCTTGCAATCATTGTTGAATCGCAACTTTTTGGCGAACAGGCTGTCCCACAACGTCGAAGCGTCCAAAAAGCCATTGATCCTGATCTGGTCATTCGCGACTTAGCCGAACTGAGGCTGGATGCCCCTGTCGTGCATCTGCAATTTGGTGTTGGGCGTTATAAGGGATTGAAAACGCTGGAGTCGAATGGCACAAGCAACGAATTTCTGGTTTTAGCTTATGCCGGAGACGACAAAATTTATGTTCCTGTTACTTCCTTACACCTAATCAGTCGTTACACAGGCCTAGACAGCGAACATGCCCCCTTGCACAAACTGGGTTCAGACCAATGGCAAAAGGAAAAGAAAAAAGCAGCGGAGAAAATCAATGACGTTGCCGTTGAATTGTTGGAAATTTATGCCAAACGTGAAGCAAAACCAGGTTATGTGTATGAATTTCAAGCCTCCGAATATCAACGGTTTGCCAGCGGCTTCCCGTTTGCAGAAACCATCGATCAATTAAGTGCGATTGAGCAGATTATTAAAGACATGCAATCACCAAAACCCATGGATCGTTTAATTTGTGGTGACGTGGGCTTTGGTAAAACCGAAGTTGCAATGCGGGCGGCTTTCATCGCAGTACAAAATGGCAAGCAAGTTTGTGTTTTGGTGCCCACTACACTTTTGGCAGCACAACACTTTGAAACATTTCGCGATCGTTTTGCCGATTTCGCAGTAAACATTGAATTATTATCACGTTTCCGCAGTGGCAAAGAAAGTAAAACAGTCATCGAATCTTTAAAAAACGGCAAAGTCGATATTGTAATTGGCACTCACAAACTGTTTTCCAAGGACATTGAATTTAAAAACCTTGGTTTGTTAATCATTGATGAGGAACACCGCTTTGGGGTTAAACAAAAAGAATACATCAAATCGTTACGTACTCATGTGGATATTTTATCCATGACTGCCACACCTATCCCGCGGACACTCAATATGGCCATGGCGGGAATTCGGGATATCTCACTTATTGCCACCCCTCCTGCAAAACGCCTGGCGATTAAAACATTTTGGCAGGAAAAAAGTGACTACATTTTACGGGAAGCCATTTTACGGGAAATTTTACGGGGCGGTCAGGTTTATTTTCTTCACAACAACGTTGAAAGCATTGAAAGGGTTCGCGAAGAATTACAACAGTTGGTTCCCGAAGCCAAGATTCGAAGCGCCCATGGCCAAATGCGCGAGCGTGAACTTGAGCGCATTATGTCAGATTTCTACCATCATCGTTTTAACGTTTTGGTATGCACCACCATTATTGAGACCGGAATCGACATCCCCACTGCCAATACGATTATTATTGACAGGGCCGATAAATTTGGTTTAGCACAACTTCATCAATTACGAGGGCGGGTGGGCCGCTCCCATCATCAGGCTTATGCCTATTTGCTCACTCCCAATGAGAAATTGTTAACAGGCGACGCCGTTAAACGTCTGGAAGCTATTGTATCTCTGGAAGATCTCGGCGCTGGATTTACACTGGCTACCCATGACTTGGAAATTCGCGGAGCCGGCGAACTGCTTGGTGAAGAGCAAAGCGGCAACATGCACGCAATCGGTTTCACCTTGTTCATGGAAATGCTTGATAAAGCAGTGAGTGATTTAAAAGCAGGAAAAACTCCAGAACTGGCAACGCCAATGCATCAGGGACCTGAAATTGATTTAAGGGTGAGTGCTATTCTTCCTGAAGATTACATATCAGACATCCACACACGCTTAATCATGTACAAACGAATTGCCAATGCCAAAAACAGGCAACAGCTGCGTGATTTGCAAATTGAAATGGTTGACCGCTTTGGTCTGCTACCTGAACCGGCTAAAAATCTTCTTCTTCTAACCGAACTGAAGCTGCTCGCCACCAAGCTCGCTATTAATAAAATTAATGCAGCTCAGCAAAGTGGTAAAATTGAGTTTAGTGAACAACCTCAAGTTGACCCTGCTGTATTAATCAGTTTGATTCAAGTGCATGCCAAACGTTACCAATTGGAAGGTCCAACTCGCCTGAAGTTTAATCTGGACAGCATCACCCCTCAGGAACGAATCCATGAAATTCAATCCTTGCTGTTAAAGCTGGCTAATCAACAAATCGATTGGTAGATCAACTATTTTACACTTTGCCTATTTTAGTGATTTTATGTAGAATAGGCAATCTGTGGAATTTTTGATCACATTCTTAACGGAGTGCTTATGCCTGTCCCGCATGTGGATTTTTCTGCCTTTGCTGTAAAAATTCAAGAAAAAATCTCATTTCTGGTTGATCCTGCATCGTTTGAGATCCCCGAAGATCCAGTTTTAGTTCATTACCAAAACTCTGATCTTCGCATCATGTCAGAAGAGACCCTCAGGCAATTGCATCAAGAATTTGATGAATGCCACAAAATTATTGATGAATTCGATAGGGATCCAAGCGGCGTGCGCATCGCTTTGAAAAGGCCCGAGAACTGGTCTGAAATGGAAGAAGTTTATGCGCAATTGATAACTAGCTTACTTGAGAAATATAATTTTACCACCGAAGGCTTACTGATTTACTGTTCCACTCTTTGGGCCGTGATCGAAAGAACTTTGGAAGATAGGAGTTTTTTAAAAAATAAAAATTTACCACCGCACTTAATTAATTTCATTTCAAAAAACAAAGAAATTATTATCGATTTGTTAAATAACATATACGGTTTTCAAAGAGACCACTTACCACAACTGGTTCACTTTTTTCAAAAATTGTTTTATACCCAGCTGCTTCTGGTGAACAACAGTGAAAAAAAACTAATCCAAAATGGAATAAAGCTTGAGTCAAAGGAAGTTTTTTGCCCCTACACAAGGGAAAAAATAGACTTAAGCGCCACGTTGGCTTCTCAGATAAGATCTGGACACTTCCTGGCGATTTTTATTGGCTTCAGTCAATTCGCAGCTGTGAAAGAAAGTGAAATTGATGATTTTCTCAAGCAAAAGGATGAGTTTTATTTGCAAGAAGCCCAAAAGACTTTCGTCAAATTTTTGTTTTCCCCCAACCATTTTTCTTTTTCCCAATCCGAGAAGAACTTTTTAAATGATCTTGGGATTGCTGAAATCAGACAAAAATGGCTTCATACACACAGTCGCTCCTATGAAGCCTTGTGGGCTTCCGCTGATCTCAAAACCAATGTATTAAAGATTCTGAGGGACTATAATAAGGAAAACCTATTTGGTTCCAAACTAGGTCTCTTTTTTACCGGCCACTGGAATCGCCACCACCAGAAACTGGTGCATAGAGCAATTGCAAGTATTGAGTCCGGGGAAAACATTCAAGTCGCGCTCAATAACTTACTGAATGACGCGAAGAATCATCCCAATTTTAATGTAAAAGGTGCTTTAGTTTCTCGGCTTGAGTACATCAGTTTGAAATCAGGAGTCCTCATCGAATCCCTGTTAAATACTGGTTTTGCTGAGCCTGAAGAAAAAAGCTATGAACGTCTTCCTTCATTTCCCTGGATAAACATTATTCGTCCTTGATGTTGTTTGATGACTGAATTTAGCGTAAAATGTTCATTATTTTTACATATGCTATCTATTATACAAGCCTGAGGTTGCAGTGGAGCTTTTTAAAAAACTTGATTTAAGCGCGTTTCGCCAAAAAATTCAGGACAGGATAACGTTTTTTACCGATCCTGTTTGCCTTGAAATTCCTGATGATCCTGTGCTGCTCAGTTACATTGTTCCTGACACGCCCCGCCTCATGTCTAAGGAGTCCATCAAAAGGATGCAGCAAGAGAATGAAAGTTCTCGGGCTCTTATCCAACGCCATGAAAGAGACGCCAGTTGTATAGCGATAGCTTTAGAAACCTATGAGCCCAGTAATGATGCAGAAGAACTCCTTAAAGTTATTTTTCTAAGCCTTACCAATAAAACAGCTGCAGCGATTCAAATCTTTTCAATGACCTTGGGAGTTCTTACCCATTTAGCCCTAACCAATCCCGGGCAATTCCAGCGCATTTTCGAAATGGGTGATACTTTTCTTGAACACATTGAAATTATTTTACTGTTAAACGATGTTTATTCAGAAAATAGGAAAAATAATCAGCCCATCCTTCTCCCACAACATTTTTTTGAACTGCAGGTCCTCAGGCAGCAGGCTATAATTGAGGAGAATAAAAAAAAGTTAAAAAATGGCGAGGAAACATTATCCTCCAATGAGATTATTTGTCCTGTTACCCGAAACAATATCGCCTATGCAGAAACACTTGCCAGCGAAGGGAAAGCAAAGCATTTTCAGGCTATTTTTATTTACTTAAGTCAATTAGCGCAGGTAAATGATGATTCTCTTAATGAATTTCTCGAGAGCAAGAGTGATGATTACGTTCAATTCGCCCACTCAACCTTTATGAGATATCTGAGGTCCCCAGGAGAATTTCATTTCAGTCCACAAGAAGCATCGTTTCTGGATGAACTTGGGCTGGCTGAAGCCCGAGCGCATTTTCTCCCCATCTTCAAAAGAGAACAACAATTGCAGCGAGCCTATGCTCATCTCTGGAGTGAGAGCCAATCAAGCCGAGAAAATGCCCTTAAGGTGCTTATTGATTACAACAAGGAGGATTGGCGTATTCCTTCCTTAGGTTTATTTTTCACAGGTCACTGGAATCGACATCACCATGGTTTAGTAAGAGAAGCCATATTGAATTTGAACGTTGGAGCTAATTTAAGCGACACATTAAAAAACCTCTACGAACGCGCCAAAACAAATGAGCACTTCAATCCCAAAGGCTCTCTGGTTTCAAGGCTGGAATACATCCTTTACAAAAGCAACCTGCATATGGAGCCAGAACCCTCGACAACTCCACATCAAATCACAATTTGAGGCCCTTTTTATTGTTCTCTACTGCATGGAAGCATGAAGAACATTTTGGCTTATACGTGGCATGGCTCTTGCCTCTTCAAAGATGAATTGCTTTTCTCCTGATTCAAATGATTTGCAGTGCAGTTAAAGTAAATACTCATATGAACGATATGATAAGGCGAATGGTCAGGTTTTATCTTCCATGAGTCGACTTACAGCAAAAACTTGGCCTAGATATATACTTTAAACCAGGACTATTAGTATAAGGTTTCGATCATGGACATCAAAAAATACATATTATCAATTTCACTGAGTACCCTATTACTAACGCCCCTACATGCAACAACAGAAGAAGGAGAAGCGGCCTATAACCAGCAACACTATGAAAAGGCCTTTCTTTTACTCTCAGACGAAGCAGCTAAAGGCGATGCCAAAGCTCAGTATTTGCTGGGCAAGATGTATTACTATGGGCAAGGTGTTAGCTACAATGCTGATAAAACCGAACAATTACTGTTGGCTTCCGCCAATCAGGGTAATGTTGATGCAATGGTATTATTAGCCGGATTTTACTGGTACCAAGAAACCCCTGACGGCTACAGCAAGGCCCTCTCCTGGTATCAAAAGGCTGCAGCTCAAAATAATCCGGATGCAGAATACGCCTTGGGCTACATGTATGATCACGGTACTGGTGTGGCCCAAAACTATGATACGGCCTTAAATTGGTACAAAAAGGCCGCCACCCATGGAAATTCTGAGGCTGCCCTGTCCATAGGTTTTATGTATGACACTGGCACAGGTGTACCAAAAGATTTAAATGAAGCTTTAAAATGGTATAGACAAGCCGCCGATCAAGGCAATCCGGGTGCAATGTATAATCTTGGCCTCTTGTATAAATTTGGCGAGGGTTTGCCTAAAGACGAAGCGAAAGCGTTTGAGTATTTCCAAAAAGCTGCGGATAAAGGACATGCAAAATCCCAATTGGAAGTGGGTTATTTCTATGATTCTGGCAAGGCAGGTACAACGGATCTGCAAAAAGCCGCATATTGGTACCAAAAATCAGCGGATCAAGGCAACGCCAATGCTCAGTTTAATATTGGCGATATGTATCTCTACGGAGATGGCGTAACAAAAAATCTTGAACAAGCCGTTAGTTGGATTCGCAAGTCAGCTGAGCAGGGCTATGCCAGAGCTCAAAATAAAATGGGAGTGTTTTATCGCGACGGCATTGGTGTAACAGCCAACCCAGTAGAGGCTTATGCCTGGTTTACTGCTGCCGCAGCCAATGGCTTTAGCGATTCTGGTAAATACCGTGACGAACTGGAAAAAACATTAACACCTGAGCAACTTCAACAAGCCAAAGATCTTGGTAAAAAATATTCAGATGAATATAAAAGTGAGCAACAGTAATGCTAAAGGATGACTGCTCATGCAGTCATCGATATCCAGGGTTTAGAAATATTTTTTATTCCCAAATTATAGTTTGGGGTTGTTTAATCGCACCTTTGATGAAATCTCGATAATAGGATTCAATAAGACGTCGTTTAACTTTCATCGTCGGCGTCAACAAACCGTTTTCGGTGGTCCACTTGTCCTTTGTTACAATCACGTGACTAATTTTTTCGTAATTTTCCAATTCACTGTTCACTCGTCGTAAATTTTCTTGCAGTCCCTGCTTAATATTTTCCTTATTTTGCTGCCTACCTGCTTCACTTAAACTTACAATCAGAACATTGTTTGGCAACTCCCGGCCGACGATGCACAATTGATCAATCAGGGAATTACTGGCAAAGCGCTCTTCAATCGGCGCGGGAACAATAAATTCCCCTTTTTGATTTTTAAAATTTTCAGAAATACGGCCAACTATTCTTACATTGTTGTGCTCGTCCAATTCAGCAATATCACCTGTGTGTAACCAACCGTCTTCAGTTAAAGCCGCCGCTGTGGCTTGCTTGTCTTTATAGTATCCTTGCATTAAGCAAGGCGATTTGATTAGCAATTCATTTTCGTAACCCAGTTTTATTTCTACACCCAGCCTTGGGCTACCCACATATCCAGGCCGCCGATGCTTCAGCAAGGAAAATGTGGCATACGCCAAATCTTCAGTCTGTCCATAACCCTCTTGAATTTTAATTCCCAGTCTATCGAAAAAATAGTAAATAGGCTCTGGCAAATGGGATGCACCCGAGAAACAATTTTTGCAGTGAGCCAAGCCCAACTGCTTTCTAATTTTTCGTTTTATCAGGGTTGATACAATAGGTATCCCAAGAAGCAAGTTCAGTCGATGAGGCGGCAATTTTTGTTCTATCCTTTGTTGAAATACCCCCCAAATCCGAGGAACCGCAGTAAAAAAGGTAGGTTGCACCTGCTTTAAATTGTCGGCAAATTTTTCAAGGCTTTCTACAAAGGAAACGTCACAAGGAAGCATCAAGCTTCCCAATTGAATTGCCGAACGCTCGTATACATGAGCCAAAGGCAGATAGGAAAGCAGATGATAATGGTTTAAATTCCTCATCCGTCTTATGTCTTTTGGAAACAGTGACAAATAATTGGCAATAATACCATGGGTATAAACGGCGCCTTTGGGTTGTCCTGATGTGCCCGAAGAATAAATAATTGTATACAAATCCTCTGGGCTAGAGTCGACGACATCCTCAACAGGTCTCTTATCCAGTATGTCGCCCCAAGAATAAGTGGTATCCAAATTCTTATGGTAATTAAAGTTTACCGTGACCAAATGGCTAGGGATATAACCTCTGACTCGTCGATGCTCATCCAGTTTTCCTACAAAAACCAATTTAATTTCAGCGTGTTCCAGCACAAACTTGATGCTCTCTTCATGCTGGTTGGGAAATAAAGGCACATTAACCATGCCTGCCAGACTTATGCCAAAGTCAGCAATGAACCACTCTGCACAATTTTTAGAAAAGATCGCGACGTGATCACCTTTCTTTAATCCAACATCCAAAAGCAAGCGTGCAACTTGCCTGGCTTGGTGAACCACCTTTTGCCAGGTGAACTCATGCCATTGCCCCTGGCGTGGTTGCCTCAGATAAACGTTTGGCCCTTTTTGCCTTTCATTGTCTAACAGGATGTGGTTTAGAGTCTTAGCATTCATAGGAAATTTTGGCAGTTTAGTCACTGATATTATTATTTAATTGTAGCCAAAATACATCCATGAGAGACCCTTAGGCACAGTTTTTGAATAGTAGACTGTAGAAATTTGGAGAAAGGATCATAAACATGAAAATGAAAAAAGCGTTTATAAAAATTTTTCCGTTGGCTTTATATGCAGTTATCTCTATTTACCACAGTGCAATCATCCTCTGTTAGATGGGCTGCAGACCGCACGTTTGTGGTCTGCTGCTTATTAGGCAAGTTCTTAACAGTTAAATTAGTGGTCAATCGCTTTCGCGTAAAATAATAATTTTCCTAGCTTCAATATCTCTCATTTTTTTACCCACCTATTCAAAGTTTGCTCCTCCTATGCAGCGGATAAATAGCCATTGTTAGAACAGAACTAATGCGAGTAAAATGTGAGCATTAATCAAACCAAATTGTGCACATAATGAAATTAACAATTGAGGATGTTGAATATGAAATCGAGGATGTTTTCCATCTTATCGCCATAATAAACACTTCTGCCAGCTACTCACATCAATCCATTATTTTGCAATTGCTTGAATCTTCTGATTTCAGCAAAATTATTACAAAGCACAGCCATCTAAGGAGCTTGTTTGGCTCGCTAGAGGACCATGAAATTTTTAAAGTAATAAAATATATTTTGTCAGAGCCACAGGAATTTCAGAGACTAATTTCCACGGTTTATGAATTAAATGAACTTGTCACAGTCCTTAAACCAGATCATGCACAATCTGTCATTGAACATATTTTAGATACCCCAACTGAAATCAATCGTTTGATTAAAGATGAAGAGGGATTTCAAACATTTATAAATTTTCTGGATGCTAATGGATCAAACATAATCGACAGGATTTTTTCAGCAATACCGGGTTTGGATCAAGATGAATTTAACAGATACATGGGGTATTACAAAAATTTACTAATTTTTTCAAAAAAATACCCTCATTTGCAGGGTCGCCTGCTCAATAAAACAACCCTTTCCAATGCAAACTTTTCGCAATTACTTGAGTTCATTAAATCAATTAGAATTTATGAACCAATAGATGAATCGACGAGGCAAAGAATGCTTACTTCGCTTCGAAATAGAATAATGCAATTCATTTTAAATGAACGGCAAGCTATTCATTTTACTCTATTTATTGAAATCGCAAGCAATTTTTTATCCGATGAGGATAGAACATCTCTCTTTAAAATGATGGAAAATAATAGGCAATTTTTAAAAGCAAGGATTAAAACCTTAGATGAATTAATAGGTTATTTAAAGTGTTTACCAGCCCAACTCTCCTATCGCTTATTCCATCTTATTTTAAATGATAGTGAACTATTTAGACACTTCATCAGGAATAATGACACTCTTTATTCTCTCTATCCGCAGACAGAATTTTCTAAGCCTGAAAATGCACTATTAGCGACTAGAGAACAGTTATCAAACCTAAAATCGTTTAGCATTTTTAGTGGAAAACCGATGGGTTCTCATCTATGGCAAAGTACTTTACAATACGAGAAAGTTTCCCCTGACTTAAAAAGCAAATTGCATCTACAAAGCGTCACAAGGGGGAAACCGAAGGCCTTAGCCGAAATCATTGGCGATGTGGTGGCCGAGGAAGAGACTCATTTTTTAAATACTCTTCAAAACCGACACAAACATGTGTTGACTGAGATTGTAGAAAAGGCCATCCCAGATCACTTTCGGCTGGAAAGGATTTTTAATTGTTTCCTCTTAAAATCCCGCCCTTTTCCATTAAAAGAATTATTTAGCCTGATACCAAATGATTTGGCATGCAAACTGGTCCAGTGCATAGTTCAGAATGAAAAACTGCATGCAACTGTAGATCTCCTAAGCCTTATTCCTCTACCCAGTTGCCATGCTTTGAAAGTAGCCATTGATGAAAGTGAAAGTGATTTTAACTTTGCTCGCCTGAAAGATGAAATTACATTTGGAATAAAAAGAAGCAGGTTTAGATATGCAACATTGAACTTACTGTTCCGTATTTTATTAGAAAAAAACAAAAGAATTCCAGCTCTCTCTCCAATTAAGCCTCCTATAACGGATTTAGTTGATTTTGTTAAACTTAAACTTCGACTTCTAAAATTGTATGTTGCCACCCTCTTCTATGCCCAATCCTATGAGAAATTAAAAGTTCAAGCAATCAGACTTAACGAAACAGTGGCCTGGATAGAAGGATATAGGCGAGGATTGTTAAATGGTGAAGGGATGGATTTTGAAGAGATAGTTCAAGATTTTTGTGAAAACAATACTATGTTTATCGAAGACAGACAACTTGAAGAACAATCTGCGTTCAAAGAGGTGTTGCGGTTGCTTGAAACTGAACCAGATTTGACTTGCTCCCTATTAAGATGCCCACAGTTTAGAACCCTATTTACTGGCAAGGAGTTATTAGGATTTGCTTTAATTGATGAAACAATAGCGAATTGCCTTCTCGATACATTAATCGCTCAATTTAAATCCAGAGAACTTTTTTTGCAGGATATTAAGGAACTTCTTGCAGTGTATCCTCATTTCACTATTCACTTTATTGATACAATAATCTTGAAATATGAGTGTAAAGAAATTAATTTTAAAAATATTGAAACTTTAATTACTGTTCACCCTGATTTGACATATACATTTCTCCAGCGCTTGAATTTAGGCTGTTTTCAACTTCTTTCAATAGCAGACTGCCACCCAAAGGCAGCCAAAGCCATTTTACAAACAGCTCATCAATTTAAATTATTAACCGATCTTTTGGGACTGAATGATTGCCTGGTTCTCTTGGCTAAAAAACATCGTGAAACTGCGAAATATATCTTCAGTGACTCGACATTAAGTGAACAATTAACCGAAGGTAATGTGCTGGAAATAGCCGCTTTTGCTCCCCAAGTAATTGAGTATCTTCTAGCGAATAAGGTTATTATGGGTCGAGTCAGTGAAAAAGCCAAAGCTGTTCTAAATGAATTGTTTGAGCAAAGCGGATTAAACCCAGAAATGGATTTCCAGTCCTTAAGGTTAGGATGAATCCATGATTACTTCAGTGTAGCTGCGTTTGCACTACTGCTTTATCCAAATTCACTTGCTTAAGCTTAGTGTTCTTTAAGCTTAACTCTTGAACCTCTCTTTGCAAGCATTAAATTTAAAATAAAACTGGCAAGTCAATAAAATCCGGTCTATAGCTCTACATAGTAGGAGGTTTTGCATGTGTGGTCGATTCGCATTGGAAACCGATTTGGAGGCCATTTACGAGCAATTCGGCATAAAAGATACAATAACTTTGCCCGCAAGTTACAATATAGCCCCAACGGAACAAGCTTTATGTTTAAAAAAAGCCGAAGGCGGGTTGATTGCCCTCACTATGAAATGGGGTATTACCCCCTGGTATTCTCGAGGTAAAGCAAAACCTAAACTTTTAATTAATGCTCGCGCCGAAAGCATTGCAAGTAAACCTACTTTCCGTCAAAGCCTAAAATATCGCCGCTGTTTACTCATTATGAGCGGTTTTTTTGAATGGCAAGATCAATCGAAGAATTTAAAAATCAAACAACCTTATTATTTTAAACGGGAAGACAACAAGCTCATGGCTGTTGCTGCCGTCTATGATAATGAACGGATGACCGATGGCAAAGTTATACCAAGTTGCTGTTTGCTAACGACTGAAGCCAATGAAACAGTAGGAAAACTGCATGACAGAATGCCTTGGCTTTTAACTGAAAATCAGCAAAAGCAATGGCTTTTGGAGCAGGTTTTTGATGAGCATTCCTTGAAAAAAATGATTAAGGAAAGAGGGAATATTCCGTTGAGCCTTTATCCTGTTACCCCAAATGTAAATAGTGCTTTATACAAGGAATCAGATTGCATTAGCTCCATTGATGGAACCACTCCATAATTTTTTCAATTTTTATCAGTTGTCAGGTTTTTTATACTGTAATGTTGCTCAAGCTTCTCAATGGGGGTTTCTTTTTCCCTGATAATCTCAGAGGCATCTTTATCCTTTCGCAAGCCTTTGAAGCTTGGATGCCTTAAACGACCTTCTTTTGTCCATTCCGTGAACTCAACCTCCACCACCAATTGAGGTAGGACCCAGGTGGCGGTTTTTATCCCTGGAGGGCGAGAATTAAAGGGATTATGCGAACTGATGCAGTTTTTAAGCTCATGATGAAGCTCAGCCAAAGAGTTTTGAGTAAAACCAGTCCCTACATTTCCACAGTAAATCAGTTCCTTGTTTTTATTAAAATAGCCAAGGTACAGAGAACCGAAATAAGCACGCCCTCCTTTGGGTGGTGTAAACCCACCTACAACCAATTCCTGACGATGACTGCATTTGATCTTAAGCCAGGTTTTGGCCCGGCCACCCATATAAGGACTGTTTATTTTTTTAGAGATAATACCTTCAAGCGATAAAGCGCAGGCCCGCTGGAAAACAGCTTCCCCTTTATCAAGAATGTGCTCACTATACTGCAGGGTAATTGCAGCTTCGGGGAGTAAGGATTTCAAAATCTCCTTGCGTTTAATCAAAGGTAAAGAACGCAAATCGTATTCGTCGTAATAAAGTAGATCAAAAACATAGTAAATGAGTGACAAATCGAAATTGGTCTGTAGGCGGTTCTGCAAAAGTTGAAAGTTAGAGCGGTTGCTATCATCCAGAAAAACGAGTTCCCCATCGAAAATGGCCTGTTTCACAGTTAATTGCGAAATAGCCTCTCGAATACTTGGAAATTCATCAGTCCAATCTTTATTATTACGCGATAGTAATTGTGCATGTTTGCCGCATTTAATAGCAAGAATGCGATAGCCATCGAATTTTATTTCATGCAGCCAATCATCACCGCATGGAGGATGATCAACTAAGGTCGCCAGTTGAGCTGAAATGGTTTCAGGCATCCCAGAGGGTTTAAGGTGGGAATGATGTGCCTTTTTATCTTTGGATTTCGCCACTTTATTCTCCCGATTAAGTTAATCATGCGCATAACATTATTGATTATGGATTAAGAAAAGAATTCTTTTTTCATTTCATTGCTTTAATAATAAATTCTTTTAAAATGATGCGCTGAAATTGTATTCAAGGATTGGAATGAAGCATTTGTTGGGAGTTTCAATTGCTGCAGGATTATTGACTGTGAGTAGTCTGCCTGAAGCCCATGCAACCACTCTCTATGGTTGGCCTAAATCAGGACATATCAGTGGACACGCTCCTTTTTATATCCAACTGGCAGCCTTTAAAAATTACAAGGCTGCCATTCAGTACAGCCAAAAAATTCAGAAACAGTATTCATACCCTGTTAGCCTGCAAAAAAAGGGAAATTATTACAAGGTAATCCTAGGGCCAATATCCGATTTAAAAAAGCTGAAACATCATAACAGAGCAATCAAACCAATCGAGTCATCCATTAACTCCCACACAAGAAATCAAACCAAGTCATTTCCAGCCCCTTTACCGTTACATCCTTCTTCATCCATAAAAGAAAATCCCTCGTTGAGTGCCGTTTTACCGACCACAGGCTGGATTTTTACTGCGGGTATTGGAATTTCGCAACCAGACATCAATAAATCCATTTACGTGAACAATGGCTCAGAAATGCCGCCGTACAACCTAGACACATTAAGTGTTAATAAAAAAGACATGACTACCGCTTTAGGTGCAGTTAGTTATGGTTGGTTTAGCGATCAGCTCTGGCTCCCTGCCTATTCATTAGGAATCCGCTACCAGCATCTGTTCTTAGAAAATATGGGAGGCACTGTCACCCAATACTCCATACCGGAGTTTCGAAATTACCGCTACAATTGGGAGCTCAGTAGTGACGTTTGGTCCCTATTTGGCAAAATCAATTTGGTTCAGCAGTACCATTTATCACCCTATATCGATGGCGGCATTGGAGTAGCGGCCAATAAGGCAGGAGCCTATCGAGAAACTCCTATAGCGGATGTAACTCCGCGGGTCAGCCCAGGGTTTGAAAAGCATAGCCATACAGATTTGGCCTACCATGTCGGTGCTGGCATTGATGTGGCTTTCAGCAATGCCATTTCCCTGTCCTTAGGCTATGAATTTCAAGATTTAGGTTCAATTTCCTCTGCTTCCGGCAATTTTTCATGGGCGGGGGAGCGATTAAATCTTGATAAATTTCAAACCAATAGCGTTTTTCTTAGTGTAAGTTATGTATTCGGCAACACGGCAGCTGTAGAACTGACAAAATAATTTCTAAGAGAGCATCAATGAATAAAAATTCTCCTCTTTTTGGCCTTGCACTAACGGGATACCTTGGCCTACTTAATGCGGCTGACCCTGTATCCTGGAGCCTCAATCCGGCAACAGGTTTTACAGCGACGCAAGTAGGACAGCAGTCACAAGTTAGTTACACCTTAAGTAATAATTTACCCTTTGCCGTTACAATGCTTACAGACTATCGGTTTACAGGGAGTGGGTTTAGTACTTTTGACAGTTGCAAAAATAAAACCCTCCCACCTAAAGGACAATGCCAGGTTAATTTTTTATTTAAACCTCATTCCGGAGGGATTTCGACTGTACAATTAACCTATGGATACAATCGAAACCAAATTGCACTACCCAGTCTCCAGGCCGTTGCTATAGGTGCTCCTGCCAATGCGGTGGTGGGATCAATTTTTGGCCTTCCAGCCGTTATCACTTTAACCCCCCTGCAACAACCCGATTTCGTAGCGACTTATAGCAACAGCAGCGATATTCCTGTTACTGGCTATGTCGGTGATACAACAAGCTCCAACCTGTTTACCATATCTCCTTCCTCCAATGCCACGGTTAATATTCTTAGTAATACTTGTGGAACTTTTGCAGCCCCCATCACCTTACAACCGCATCAAGATTGCCAAATACAAGGTCAGCTTACTCCCCTGGCCACCGGCTCAATAACCCTCACCAGCCGATTCAATTTTGATAGCATCCACGTTAGCCCCATTTCAGCGAGCTCAACCATTACACAAGGCGGTGGAGGAAGTTGCTCTGTACACGGTCAAACCCAATTACCCTTACCTACTACGACTTACCAATATGCAGACAACCTGGTGAAATTTGTGTTTGAAAACGAGTGTACTGCCGCCTCCACGACATTAGGGCCGGTAGCAATTTCTGCAAATTTCACACCGAATACTGGTCAACAAGCCGTAATAACCGCTTCAGCACTCTATGATAATTGCTCAGGTAAAACACTGCCACCACAAGGTAATTGCTCAGTGCTTGTCTCTGTAAGCCCTCAAAATACAGCCACACAAATGACCGTGTCGGCCACAGTAACTGCCGGAGGAGTAACCAGCATTGCTTCAACTTCCGCTCCAGTAAATGCCAATAACCAGACGGCTAACCACACGGTGCATTTTATCAATCAATGTCCATTCAATGTATGGTATGGCATTGCCAATGGGACCGGCGTAAGTTCCCCAGACCCAACTCCCGGAAGCCAATCTCCGCAAGGAGCGCCTGCTTCATCTTATTTCCTTGCTGAACAGCAAAATGGGCAAGCACCTAGCAAAATTGACCTGTCAGCCTCTGTCTATGTGAATGGAGCTATTTGGGCGAGAACGGGTTGTGCTTCAAATGGCAGCAATTTCGCTTGCGAAACTGGAATGTGCAACACCCTTTCTCCCACCTCAGGTACCTGTGTACAATCAGGACAACCTTTGAATCAGCCTGTCCCTCCCTATACCAAATTTGAATTTACATTAGCCAGTACTCCAGGTGGAGATGGAGTCTATGATGTTTCCCTGGTCAATGGTTTTAATGTTCCCGTAGAAATAAAAGGACTTGGCCCCGTGACCAGTACTAATCCATTTCAATGCACGGGTTCAGGTGCTGTACTGCAACCGAACACACAACTTGGAGCTTGTAGTTGGTCATTTAATCCGGCGTTTTCTGGATTAAGCCGCTTTGACTTTGTATGGGTCAACCCAGGCCCAAGCACCAATTGTACATCCGATGCAGATTGCAGTGGCGGTGATGTATGCGGGATGGCTTTCAGTAGCTCACCTGCGAATGCACCCATTAATCGACGCTGTGGACGCTTTATAGGTTATTCTACCTTGGCCAACTATTATGGATACCCTGCTACAGGTCAATGGGGAAGCCCCTTGTTTAACTTATACAGCAAATATAATATTGGTACTCCCATGAGCAATATTTCAGCGCAAAACTACGGTACAGGGGCAATTTTTGGTAATTTGCTGGCTTGCGTACAGACCAGCAATAACTCAGCAAATACCTGCTACAATTCATCCTCTAACCTGCCAACTTGCTGTGGCTGCGTTGATTGGGAAAGCAGCGGGGTACCAACGGCCACTTCATCGTCCTGTTTGGGCATTAACCAGGATTGGACAGCTACTGCCGGAACAACCGCGACAGCAAAAAATGCCATTTTGTGGTTAAAAAATACTTGCCCTACAGCGTATTCCTACCAATTTGACGACCCTTCCAGTTCTTTCACCTGCAATCCGAGCCCTATCAGCAAAACGGATTATCAAGTGACATTTTGTCCTGGGGGTCAAAGCGGTTTACCAACCGGCGCCGTGGATGGCCGATGAAGGCTGGAGCTTGTGGATAATGGGAGAGTCATTATCCACGGCAGGCTTACATTCCACTGAAGTTAACGAGTTCCACCAATTGTTAATGCATCGATTTTAAGTGTAGGCTGGCCTACACCAACAGGGACAGATTGGCCATCTTTGCCACACACGCCAATACCATTGTCCAAAGCAAGGTCATTGCCAATCATGCTGATTTTTTTCATCACTTCAGGACCATTACCAATAAGGGTTGCTCCTTTTACTGGTTTAGTTATTTTACCGTCCTCAATGAGGTAAGCTTCGCTCGCTGAAAAGACAAACTGACCGGAAGTAATGTCTACCTGTCCACCACCAAAGTTAACTGCGTATAAGCCACGCTTCACGGTACGAATAATTTCTTCGGGACTGTATTGACCGGCAAGCATATAGGTATTCGTCATGCGTGGCATAGGGAGGTGGGCATAGGACTCACGACGACAATTGCCAGTAGCAGTCATCCCCATCAATTTAGCATTAAGCTTATCTTGCATGTAATTAACTAAAACTCCATCTTCAATCAGCGTTGTACATTGCGCAGGCGTCCCCTCATCATCAATGGTGATTGAACCACGTCTGTCTTTTAAAGTCCCATCATCAACAACTGTTACGCCTTTTGCCGCAACTTGCTGCCCTAGACGCCCCGAAAATGCGGATAAACCTTTGCGATTAAAATCCCCTTCCAGACCATGGCCAACTGCTTCATGCAACAATACACCAGGCCAGCCTGGACCTAACACCACCGGCATCGTACCAGCGGGAGCGTCTTCAGCTTCAAGATTGATTAATGCTTCTCTAACCGCTTCGCGGGCATAGCTTAAGGCTCTATCTTTTTCGGTGAAATAGGAGTAGGCAACGCGACCGCCTCCCCCTGAGCGTGCGGACTCACGACGACCATTTTTATCCTCCACGATCACACTGACATGGATGCTGACCAAAGGCCTGATGTCAGCTGTCATCTCACCATGCATGCCCGCCACCATAACCACTTCAAAGCAACCGCTTAATGACGCATTCACTTGAATGACCCGTGGATCTATACGCCTTGCTTCTCTATCAATCGCTTCAAGTAAAGCAATTTTCTCCTGTTTGCTCATTCCTTCAATTGGATTTAATGGAGCATAACGACTGATAGGTGAGCCAGGAATTTGGATCGCTTGAGCGGTTTTTTTTCCCGTAAAAGCGATGGAGCGAGCCGCATCAGCAGCCCTTTGCATGGCTGGTAATAAAATATCATCGCAATAGGCATAGCCGGTTTTGTCTCCACTAACGGCGCGAATACCCACTCCCCGATCAATTGAATAACTGCCACTTTTCACCTCAGAATCCTCGAGATACCAGGATTCATAGCTGCTGCTTTGAAAATAAAGATCAGCGTCATCAACGTGTTGAGTGATCATTGAGCGAATCAGCTTTTCAAGGGTGGATTCGTCCAAAGATGCGGGCTTTAATAGTAAATCTTTGGCGAGGGCTAATGCCTGAGTCATAATTTTACCTTTCTCTTTTAGTAGATAATACGTGATGTTCATTACAGGGAAATTGACGGCGTAAATGATTCAATCGGTGCAAATCAACTTCTGCTGTAATCATACCAACACCAGCTTCCTGGTGCGCTATAATTTTTCCCCAGGGATCAATAATCATGCTGTGACCATAAGTCTCGCGACCATTTTCATGCTTCCCCCCCTGTCCCGGAGCAATGATATAGCATAAATTTTCAATGGCTCGAGCCCTTAACAGCACTTCCCAGTGAGCAGCGCCCGTTATGGCAGTAAAGGCTGATGGTACCGCGAATATTTCAGCTCCCCTTAATACTAATTGTCGGTATAATTCTGGAAAACGCAAGTCGTAGCAAACACTCAATCCCATTTTACCAACTGGCGTGTCTACAACGACGATTTCATCTCCTCGTTCAACTGTGGCTGATTCCTGATGCGCTTCATGCTCAGAGACGCGTACGTCAAAGAGATGGATTTTATCATAACGAGCCGCACATAGGCCTTGATCATCAAAGACTAAACAACTTGAGCGCACATGGTTTTGTAAGCCTTTCAAAGGTATCGTTCCAGCTATAACCCATATTCCATATTTTTTTGCCCAACGGCTTATGTGACTCTGGATTTCTCCTGCCCCATAAGTTTCGGACTTAGCCAGTTTGTCTTTATCGTCTTTAGCCATTAAGGCAAAATTTTCTGGAAACGCGAGTAACTCAACATTCCCCTCTTTGGCTTGCGCGAAAAAAGTTTCTAACTGTTTTAAATTGTTAGTGACGGATGCAGAAGAGGTGAGTTGTACCGCAGCAACTTTGGGCATTAGTGAGTCCTTTAAAATGCATGGGAAAGATCGTTAATTATCAACGATTCACTTTATTGCTTTCAACTTTATTCTTGCCAAAAAGAAAATTGTTAAAAATTAATAAAGCTCATGAGAAGATTCTTGCTACTTTTTTTCTCTGCCTTTAGACTTGAAATGGGAAAAGCTCACCTATATATGTGCTAAACTAGCAATATAAACTTGGAGTTATTGCATGAACAAAAATGATGTGACTTTTTTAAGTCGACAAAACGAAGCGGTCCTTAGCACCAATAAGGTTTTGCGTAATACCTATTTACTTTTAGGTATGACTTTCTTATTTAGTGCCTTGACAGCCTATGCTGCATTTGCTTTGAACACTAAGCCAATGAATCCCCTTCTGATGATTGTGGGTGTTTATGGACTGATGTTCTTAACTCATGCCTTAAGAAATAGCGCTTTGGGTCTGCTTGCCGTGTTTGCCTTTACCGGTTTTCTGGGATATACCTTAGGCCCCATTCTTAACCTCTATGTGGCCAATTTTTCCAATGGTCATCAATTAATTGGCACGGCCCTTGGCGGAACAGGTATTATTTTCTTTGGTTTGTCTGGTTACGCTTTAACCACACGTAAGGATTTTAGCTATCTAGGCGGTTTCCTGTTTGTAGCGGTTATGGTGGCTTTCCTAGCCATGATTGCTGGGATCTTTTTCCAAATGCCTGCCCTACAATTGGTCATTTCAGCGGCTTTTGTACTCATCTCTTCTGGCTTAATTTTATTTCAAACCAGTGAGATTATTCACGGTGGAGAAACCAACTACATTTCAGCTACAGTTGGGCTTTTCGTGTCCATTTACAATTTATTTGTAAGTTTACTGAATTTATTAAGTGCCTTTTCAGGTCGCGATTAACCGTCTCCTCAACCTAGTCCCGGCATTAGCCGGGATTTTTTTATCCCTTATATTTCAGGCTTTAATCCATTTGAATCCAGTAAAGCCTGCTAGACAGCACTTTCATTCCCATCAGCTATTCGCTGAAATGTAACCTATTTGAACATCCAGCTCTTGAGTTCACAGAGATTGATCAGCTGCTTGCTTCGGCCTAATGCAACTAACAAAGCTGGTTAGATGAACCCAGGATTGCACATCATGCCGAGACCAGTGTGCTACAGATGATGGTTGTGGGCTTCACCATAATACGTTACTACAAAGAAGTGAGGCTCTGGCATGGCAAACCTAACTTCAATTAGAAAGAGAACTCATTGGGAATTTTGGAACTCATTCTTTTGATCGCCATCTTTTTTCCCGCCTGAAGAACTCTGAAAGGTATCCATGAATCACAGCTGGGTTCATAATTAATTGGAAAAATAAGAAATAAATAATAAAACCCAGCACATTCCTTCTTACCTGCAAAGCTTGAACATGAAACGATTTCCGTTGGCCAAGAAAAAAAATTAGATTGTTTAATAAACTGATAGGCAGAACACATAAAGTCATTGGACCTGCAACAAAATAATATCCAAAAAAGGCAAGGACAAGTCCAGGTATAAAGATGAAGAAAAAGACGCTATCGAATAAAACGACCCCCATATTCCAGTAAATGTAAAACATCGAAAGTCTTGGTGTGGTTAATATTTTAGGATGATGGCGAAAAGCCTCTATGAGACCTCTTGCCCACCGACTCCGTTGGAAAAAAAACTGCTTATAGGTTTCAGGCACGTAAGTAAAGCAAATGGCCTTTTCAGCAAAATCTACCCTGTAACCTTTAGACAGGATACCCCAGGTTAAAACAATATCCTCACCTACTGTATTCTGCCATCCCCCCATCTCAAGCAATACTTTCTTTAAATAAATAGAAAAAGCGCCTTGCGCAACAAGAGTTCCTTGAAAAAGGCTCTGTATACGTTTAATCACAGCGATGGCGTGAAAAAAATCCCACTCCAGGATACGCGTCATCAAAGTATTACGACTGTTTTTCACATAAATGGCCCCTGCAACTGCAACTGTTTCCGCATTCGAAGGTCCAGAGTATAATTTTTTAACTATTTCTTTGATGGCATCCTTTAAAATATAGGTATCAGCATCCAAGGTAACAATGAGGTCATGTTTTGCCCTTTTCAAACCTTGATTTAAAGCCGTGGCCTTTCCTCCATGCTTGCCCTTAATAATTTCCAAATTTTTTAGTTCTAAAGATTTGGCATTAACAATAGTATTATCAACAGAACCATCATCAATTAAAATAATTTGTAATTCACCTGGATAGTCCTGTTTCTGCACGGCCCTGAGAGTTTCAGCAATGCATCTTTCTTCATTGTAAGCCGCGATTAATACACTTACGCCGGGATAATTTTTAAGCTCTATAGAAGGTTTTCGTTTGTCTATTAAATAGCTTACAAGCATAAATGCGTACATAAATCCCGGAAATAAAGCAATGGAGAAAACAATAATATATGCAGGGACTATTGTGACATATACCGCTAAATCAAATATCCAGGGTATGGAAATCCAGAAACAAAAAGCCAGCCATATAAAAGACGTAAGGAATGCAAAAGCAAATTTAATTTTTACAGGGATGTACACTGTTACTCCTGTATTAGATAACCAATACCCTTCCTACAAGAACTAAGAAAAATAAAGCAAACGGCTACAGATTAGGATAGTAAAACAATTAAGCTCTTCATATATTAAACATCTTTTAGTATTGTAAATACAATTCATGATTAAATGTAAGTTTCAAATAGGAGTACATGGATTTGTGGAAGCGGCAAAAATATAGGGTTGTCCTTGCTTCTGTACTGTACCTGAGTACGATTTCTTATGCTGATACAGATACTCAATACTGGAACAATTTTTCAAAAGCTAAAAAGCTTATTGAGCAAAATAAAGTAATGGAAGCATTGCCGATACTCCAACACTTAGAACAAACACAACCGAATTATCTTGTTGAGATTAGTTTAGGTGATATCCATGCACAATTAGGTAATTCCGCTCAAGCCCTCAGCTATTTCGAGAGGGCCTTTCAAAATGCAAAAAACAATAATGAGACTATAGAGAGAGTCGCCTTATTCAAAATTGCGCGCACCCAAATCAATCTAAACAATTATCAGGAGGCAATAGATAGTTACCGCATTTTATTAACCATGAATTTATCCGATGAAGATAAAAAAATAGCGACGGTTGGCTTAGAAGAAGCCCAAAATAAACAGGCGCAGCTAATGGACAATTCAAGCCTGGAAATTTCGACAGGTGATGCAGCAGCCTTAAAAAACAATCCTGCCGAAGCATTAAATCACTACCAGGTGGCATATAACAAGGCCGTTGCAGCTAATAACCTCGTTAATCGTCGCGTGGCTTTATTTAAAATGGCTCGTACTCAGGCATGGCTCGAAAAATACCAGGATGTAATAAATACCTACCGGCTCTTATTAACCATGAATTTATCGGATGAAGATAAAAATATAGCGTTGTCCGGCTTAAAAAATGCAGAAGACAAGCAAAAGCAAGTACTGAATGACCCCGCATTGGAGGTGGCTAAAGGTGACGAGGCTGCATCAAAAAATGACCCTGCCAAGGCATTGGCTCATTACACAACCTCTTACATGAGGGCTGCAGACCAGGGTAACACTTTTATTCAAAGGGTCGCTTTATTTAAGATAGCTCGCACTCAAATATGGCTTGAAAAATATCAAGACGCTCAAGATTCCTATAAAAAATTACTGGCCATGGATTTGTCCTTCGAGGACAGGGCAAGGGCAGAAGTAGGATTAAAAGCAGCACAAGGACAAATCAAAGCGATGGATGCTGGCATTTCTTCAAAAGAAATTGCATTAGGCGATAAAGCTGCAAGTGAAGAAAAACCAGTAGAGGCTTTGGGGTATTACGAATTAGCTTATAAAAGGGCCCTGAGTAATCAAGATCCAGTAATGAGACGAATCTCTCTTTTTAAAATTGCCCGCATGCAATTATGGCTAAAGCAATATCAGAAAGCTTCCAACACCTACAAAAAATTAAACTCTATGGACCTATCTTCGGAAGATAAAAAGATTGTAAAAGAAGGTTTGAACAAGGCATTTGAACTTCAGTTGGGCGAGGACATAAACCAAGCTATTGTTTTTATTAATCAAAATAATGGACAAGCCGCTTTCAAGGTAATCAAATCTTATCTGGGAAAAGTAAAAAGCTTTAAGTTGTATCTGGTTGCAGCACAAAGTATGGCTATTAAAGAGAACCCACAAGAGTCTCTTAAATATTTTAACGAAGCATATCAGCTCAGTAGCAATAATAAAGAAAAACTACTTTCCCTTTTTGGTGTAATCAAAATGCAGCTATGGTTAAGGGAACCAAATTCTGCTGCAAAAACCTTATCCCTTCTCAAACAATACCATTTAGGTAAGCAAGAAAAACTGCAATTGCATGAACATGAACATCAATTAGCGCAATTAATTGCAAAGCTTCGGTTTGAGAGTACTGTTGCTCGCGCCCAACAATTCCTTAATATGAATGCCGGCAGACAAGCTTTTGAAGTTATTCGGGTTTACCTTGAGTCTGGAAAATTCGAAATTTACATGATTGCAAGTGAAAGTATGGCCATTTTGGGCAACCCAGAAAGAGCTTTGCATTTCTATAAATTAGCTTTCAAAGCAAGCACTAACCCTTCCCAGAAAAAGGCTGCCCTATTTGGTATTGCCAAAATGCAATTTTGGATGGCTTGGTATGTCAGAGCAAAGCAAACCTACCGATTATTATTGCAACACTACAAGTTATCTCCGAATGAGTATCAATTGGCCCTGGCCGGTCTGGTGAAGAGTTTCGCATACTATGATCGACCCCAATTAGCTTACAAAATGATTCCGGGTGGATTGATTTTAGAAAAACCAGAACTGGTAATCGCTGCGGCTCAAGCGTCGCTCTGGGCGGATTGGGCAGATATCACCAAAAATATTTTAGATACCTACCAGCCAATCACTTCTACAATTGAGCCAAACTCAGGGCTTGGGCGGGATTTAAGAGACTTGGAGTGGCAAACTAGATTAGCCACTTGGCCGAATGTTGTAACCCCTAGTCATTTTTTTTCCAGGGACTCAGAGACCTTCACAAAAAAAAGGGAGCTGTTAAATTACAAACGCTATTGGAATCAGCAAGCTGAGACCTTTGTGGAATTAGACTATCGCAAGTATTCCCAATATCAAACCTTTGGACTCAACGCCACAGGATTTAATGTAGGACAGATCCTACGCCCTACGCGCCATATTACTTTAAGGGGACAGATAGAACCGATAGAGTTTAATGATACCACCGCATTTCAACGCAATCACTGGACACCGCTTCTTTGGAGTGCAGACAGCAATTACAAACCCAATGATTTTGTATCTCTACAATTGCTTACACAAAAAGATGTTCTGGAAACATTCCCTGCATTCGCTAATGAAATCACCACCACTCAATACGCCACGTCATTATTGGTAAATCCTTTGCCTTATGTGAAACTGAATGGTTCATTATATAAATTAAATATGAGTGACACCAACTCCAGAAATGGCTACTTTACTTCTGCTTCGCTGTTAATTTTACCTGACTTAGGCTTAACCGCTACGGGCGTTTTAAGAGAGTATTCCAATAAATTCAGGTCGCCTAATTACTTCAGCCCACATCGCTATAAAGAACAAAAAGTCCTTTTGAAATTGGGTAGGCGTTTGGGAGCAACCTGGCATTATTACCTTGATGGAGGCTTGGGAAGACAATATATTACTCCTGAGCCCAATGATCAGACCGTATCAAGCCCAACCATTCAGTGGGGAATGGGAATTAATGGCCCTATCAGCAAATGCTTATTTTTTACAGCTTATTACGCCCACCTGCGACAAGCATCGGCATTTATAAACTCGCCTGATTACACTTATCAATATGGCGGTATCAGTTTGAATTTATTGATATAGGATATTTTCAATAAACAATATGAGCAATGCATGCAAAATAATGATGAATCTTATTGCAAAGAACAATATCAGCCTTGTATTCAGGGATGCAGCAATACTCGGGATAATTTCTTATCCCAGTTACAATGACCGGCTTTTAGGGGGATGAAATGATGAAAACATCACATGCTGTGGTTTTATTTTTCCTCAGTATCGGATTTAATCTGCAGGCCTTTGCAGCAATAAAAAATTCCATGAACTCTGTAACGCCCTCCCAATTGCAAGTCCTTGCAAATAATTGTCCTAAGGATTGCACATCGTGCTGGGACCAATGTACTAAAGATGATGATTGTGGCAGTGGTCATAAATGCATTTCTACAGCATGTGGCAATCGATGCGTTAAAGAAACTGCCGATTAGTTCACAGTATAATCTGGAAATTAAACTCCAGCCTTATAATACCAACGATAACAAATATTCCAGAAAGACCTTTGTTACTTTTGTATTCGCCAGTTATTACTATGAAGCCAATTGAAATCCACCCGCCGGTTAGTGTCGTCAACTGAAAAGCCTTAAGGCTAATCAAGTGCACGTAAATGATGGATAGGCAGGACAATCCAGGTGAGAACGACTTAGATCTTCATGGACTCCCATGCCAGAGCAATGAATTGCCTGCCTCTATCAGAGCATTTATGACGAATATTTTAAACCCATTCCTCTTTCTGAAGTAGGGCTATCACTGTCTTCACACGTATATGGCGAGGATTTCAAAGTAGGACTATTACCGTCTTCACCTGTATCAAAAAATCTTAGCCCCGCTCGTTTGGAGTGATAGGGTTTGAACGATTCTTCTGATGCTGGCAATGGCGAATTTTGCAATCCATCGCGAGTATGGCTTTGATTGCTTTTTTCTATCAACGGCTTTGCCATCTCTGAAGAATCTTCAGTCGATTTTTTTCTGTGAAAAACAGAAGGCCAGGTAAAAGCTATCGATACAAATACTAATATGACTGGGGACAAGATTGCCATGGTAATGGTCAATGCAAGTTTTGCCCCTATTGCCTCCCCCAGCGTCCCACCAACATGAATTCCGCTTCGGATCCCGCCAGCAACCGAATAAGCAAGAGAATCACCTATCAAAGCACATAATTTAAGGATATTGATGGCCCCATACTTTATCTTTTGTGCTCTTGTTTGGCAGTCTTTTGGAGGTTGATGTATGGATGCAAATTTTTCTTTTAAATCGACGTAAGTTTTCGGGTTAAAGACTTTATATACTTGTGAAAAAGTATTAACAACCATGGTTGTCGTAGTACATATCATAGAAATAACATGTGCCAAAAAGGTATCAGAATTCGCACCTAAAGCATTGAACAGCTTATTAACCCCTGATACAGAGGTGAACCAGGTTAGCGTCGCATAAACAGCTAAAAAGACAGTGCTTACTACTCCTAATAAGACACATCGCAAAAGACCATAGGGTTTTTTATAATCTTCAATGAAAAGACTTTTGAATTTTGCGTAATTTTCTCGTATCCCTACCGCTTGAAACGAATAAAAAGAAATGGCTGTAATCACAGATAACCCTATCGTGACTATCAACACCAGAGGGTTAGAGGCGAGCATACCAATTCCTAAGAAGGTGAGAAGCCCTACGAGACCCGAATATCCAGAAATGCCCGCAGAAATGCATGCCAACAAGGTCACAATACCAAAAAATAGTTTCTCCCCCCTATCAAGCACCGTTTTTGGTTGTATGTTTTCTTCAAGGGTTTTAAACGTTTTCTGTTTTTTGGGTTGAAAGCCAGCACTATCCAGCATGGCTTTCCCACGGCTTAATAAACAAACGATCCCGTTACACAAGGACAGTATGATCGCTAAGGCGAGACAAAATGCAAAAGGCGCTCCTAAAGTACTTAGTAAACCAAGGCAAAATACCATGCAAAGCGCCATGGAGGTGACGACTTTGCCAATGACTAAGGGCACGCCTTTTATCAGCCTATTTCTATTTTGGATGGGGGTTCTTGAAAATTCCTGACCATTACTGGAGCAGGTAGCGATTTGTAAAACCTCTTGCTTGGATAATCTTTTTCCTCCGGAGATGATCTCTCCCCACTTAAAGGTAAGGAAACTCCATACATAATGGGAAAACGGACGTTTTAGAAGATCGGTTATTCGAAGATCCCCATTTAGAATCGCCTGTTGGACTATTTGCGATTCAAATTCAGTAAATTGGTATTGGTTGAAAGAAGCAATAATCCAGTTTTTTTGGGTACGAAATTTTCTTCTTAAAACCATTAAGACATCACGGCGTTTATGAATATCAGTATCGATTTGATCTTGTTCTAACAAACTAACAATTTCTTTCATTACAACAAATCCCTTTTTAATACAAATTGTGTAGCTTATTTATAATTACAAAAGATTTCCATTTAAATTTTTAATAAATTTTCAATAGGCGTGATTCCGTTAAATTTTGAATAGAAAGATTTGACATACTCTGCGCGTTACATTCTAATCTTGTTTTTTTATCATGATGATGATGGACAATCATGGCATTTTTGAATTTTCTAAAACCTGCCCCCTATCTTAATGAAATTCAGGATAAAACCATTGTTAAGCGGCAATATCGTTATTGGCGTATCCGCACCTTTTATGCAATGTACATTGGGTATGCTTTGTTTTATTTCACGCGAAAAAGTTTTACCTTCGTGATGCCTGCACTGCAAAGCACCTTAGGGATGACTAAAACAGAACTGGGGATGATCGCCAGCATTTTGAGCTTAAGTTATGGCATTAGCAAATTTCTGAGTGGAATTCTTGGCGATAAGTCCAATCCCCGATATTTAATGGCCATTGGGCTTATTTTGACAGGTGTGGCTAATATTTTGTTTGGATTGTCTTCCACCTGGTGGCTATTTGCTATTTTTTGGGGCTTAAATGGCTGGTTTCAAGGCTGGGGATGGCCTGGGTGTACTAAATTATTAACGCATTGGTATTCTCAATCCGAACGGGGCCGCTGGTGGAGTATTTGGAATACATCCCATAACGTTGGTGGTGCATTAATTCCATTGATCGTTGCCATGTGCGCGCAGTATTTCGGCTGGCGTTCAGCCATGTTCGTACCTGGGATCATCTGCATTTTAGGCGGTATTTTTTTAATCAACCGCTTAAGAGATACACCACAGTCGCTTGGTTTACCTGCGATAGAGCAATATCGGGAAGATTTTTCCGGTGCAGCACATCACCACCAGGAAAAAACAGAGCTCTCAATCAAAGAAATTCTTTGGAATTATGTTTTAAGTAATCAATATATTTGGATCCTGTCTGTTTCTTATTTATTTATTTATATTGTCCGCACAGCCATTAATGATTGGAGCATGCTGTATCTAACCGAAGCGAAGGAATATTCCTTAATTACAGCAGGCAGTTGCGTCATATGGTTTGAAGTGGGTGGTTTTTTTGGGAATCTGGTTGCCGGCTGGTCTTCTGATAAAATATTTCAAGGTAAACGCAATCCCATCAACATTCTCTTTACTGCAGGTGTATTGGCCACTTTGTTACTGTTTACCTTGACTAAGGGATACACACCATTCCTCGATTCTTTATTTCTCTTTTTCTTTGGCTTTTTCATCTTTGGGCCACAAATGATGATTGGTATGGCGTGTGCGGAGTTAACACATAAAAAAGCAGCGGCAACCGCAACTGGCTTTGCTGGATTTTTTGCTTATTGCTTAGGTGCTGTTCTGGCTGGGGCTCCTTTAGGCGCAATAATCAAAAATTACGGCTGGGATAATTTCTTTCTCACCTTGTTCATTTGCTGTTTAATTCCACTGATTATGATGCTGCCACTCTGGCATGTGAAAGTCCATCCGAAGTATCGTAAATCAGAATTTTCAGGCAATTCTGAATTAGTTAGTGAAACTTAATATCTTAAGGTGGATGTAAATGGGCGATTTCTTAACAGCAGACATTGAAGAAATTGTTTTAAACCATTATTGCCTTAAGGTATCCGTCACAAAGCTACCTGGAGGTCATGATGTTAATTTCCATTTAACAGGTGATGATAAGAGACAGTTTCTCTTTAAAATCTCTCATCCAGACGAACCCAAATTAACTCTTGAGATGCAAAATACCGCACTCCTGCAGCTGAATTCTAATAGATACTTTAAAGTGCCAGAACCCCAGAAAACCACATCCGGTGATTTTATTCTTTTATTGAATTCGGATAACGCAGAATACCGTTACGCTAGATTGTTCACTTATATAGAAGATCAATTATTGGCTGAGGAACTCGGAGAATCTCTTGATTTGCTTTCCGACTTTGGAGAAAAGCTGGGCCAGCTAAGCTTAGCTCTCGATAAATTCCAGCATGCCTCAGCCAAACGTACATTTTCATGGGATTTATTACAAGCAAACCTAATCGGTGGGCACCTATCTAAGATTGGAAATGAAACGGATAAAACGCTTATAGAAAATGTATATAATCACTTTATAGATGCAGTGCAACCCAAATTAGCAAAGTTACGCTCAAGCATTATTCATAATGATGCAAACCCCTGGAATGTTCTGGTTTCACGCTCCTCAGGTCTGCCGCGAATTTCAGGATTTATCGATTTTGGGGATATGATTGAGAGTGCCACCATTTGCGAACTAGCCATTGCGGTCACCCACGCTGTCATGGGAAAAAAGGATCCCTTGCAGGCGGCTGCTGCTATTATTGAACATTATCATGCTATTTACCCGTTGCAAGAAGATGAAGTTGAAGTGTTATTTGATTTGATGCTTATTCGCTTATGTGTCACCGTGGTGCACTCGCTGGTTCGTAACCATGATGGTCACGACACTAATGATACGCTGTCAATGGTTGAAGAGCCTTCCTGGAAATTATTAAGAAAATTAAGTCAGATTGATGCATCAGATGCAACAAGAATGTTCAAAGAAGCATGCCAAATGGAAGAATATAGAAACCATTTTTCCTTTTAGTTAGCGACAATCGGTTTTATTGTTAACGAGAAACTCCTAGGCCTTACTGCAACCTCGTTTATCGAGGAAAATAAAGTACTATTCACCCTCTTATTATTTTTTCAATTTATTTGAACGAAGTTCTGCTTCTACGTCTGATAGTTTTGTTCTCGCCTGGTTTCAGCAAAAAATAAAGTATTATTAAGGGCCCAATGTATCTTGACAATAACAGTTATAACCACTTGCACCTGTCAGTGCAATGGAAATATTCGCTACAATTGGCTCTTCCATCTCGGTGTTTTTGCATTAATTGGGCTATTGAGGATTCCTGCGGAATAATTTTTACCAGTAAGTGTTAATGAAGGCATAACATCTAATAATACCTTAATCTATTTAGTCTATTATTATATTTTATTGGGATTTAGTGGTGAAACTATGCCTTTACCTTTTTTAAAACAAGGGCAGATAAAAATTGCTCCTTTTAAATATACAGATATTGAACCCTACGGTGCTTTTGCAAACACTACAGGCCCTGGTCATAAGCCTATCAGGCAAACGCTTATGGTGGATGGTGCCCAGCGAGTTTTTCAGTGGCCTTCGTCTGAACATGCTTTTCATGCGCAAAAAATTCTTTATTTAAAAAATAAACTGCACTCTTCCCATGCTGCGCAACCCTTGCTAACCGAGATGTTAAATCAAATTGAAGCACATCAAGGGGTCTATAAGCCCCGCGAACATTACGATGCAATGGTGAATACATTTCTTACACCTCTAAGTGATGCCGGGCTTCGTCAGCCGAACGGAGATAAACTCAACCATAAACATCAATTCGATGCGCTTTGCGATGCTGATTTTCATGTAATACATAACCCTACAGGTAAAAAAGCCACTATCAATTTTATGCGTACGGTGGTTGCACTTAAATTACGGCAACATGAGGATTTAAGAAGAACTGCCATGACTTGTGCTGAAGAAGGGATTTTTCCAGTAGAAATTAGCCAATGGGATGATAATTGGGGTGCAGGCGTCAATGGAACTGGCGAAAATATGTTGGGAATTATTATTTTGGAAGAGGCAAATCGCCTGTTACGTCTCCAAGGAAAAACCGTAGCTTTTGAAGATCCCTGGGAAGCTTATAAGAACTTAAGAGGGGCTGTAAACTTATCGCATGCTACGATGGAGCCTAAATTGAAACCCGGTAACGGTTGGGAGTTTCCCCATGGCTCAACTACGACGAATAACAGCTCGCTTCCTTCTCATCCACAGCGCCCCAATTTGATTGATAAAGGCATCAATCCGCGAACCAGAGATCATTACTATTTAGACAGCAATACAGGGGTGACCTTGGTAGTAAGACCCGATGGCGGCCATCATTTTAGTCAAAATAGGCGAACAATAAACGTTTCACCTGATTATGCAGACGCAATGACAAGGGAATTCAATACAATATACAAGGGAAACGGAACCTATCCCGTACAACGTCCTAATTTAATGGATAATGGAGTCAATTCTCGTAATCGTGATCATTACTATTTAGACAAAAATACCGGGGTGACCTTGGTTGTGAGGCCAGATGGCGGCCATCATTTTAGTCAAAATAGGCAAACAATAACTGTTCCACATGATTATGCAGAGGCAATGACCAGGGAATATAAAGCCACATTCAAGGCGGTCAATGTTTCAAGCCATCAAGCTACATCCGCAGTAAAAATCAACTATAAAGGGACCAATGGTACAGACCACTATTTTTTAGATGAAGTTACAGGGATTACTCTTGTCCAAAGACCGAATGGCATCCACTTTTCTCAAAACAAACAAAAGGTTGATGTTAATTCCTCTTACCAAAATCTAATGATTAAAAAAGTTACCGAATTAAAAAACGAGCTAAAAAATCTTTACCGACATAGTTCTTTAGATGGTAATAGCCGCAAACATGCTTCCCCTGTATCGCTTGATAATTTGGAGGTTAAAGGAGATTTCCATAAGGTTCATGACTTAAAAGCAAAATACAAAGGTGTCATGGGGGATGCCTTAAAGACAAGTATCCTGTTAGATTTTAAAACCCAATTAGAAAACTGCAATACTAGAGAGGATTTGGAAAAGAAAATCACTGAGATTGAGGCCAGTCCTGCTTATCATGTATTAAAAAAAGGGCAAGGCATTACAACACAACTTTTACGTCTAAAAACAAGCTCGATTGACGCTCTTGAAAAACTCATTAAAACTCGTCGTGACGAACTGCCCGATACAGGAACCAACTGCACTCCATAAGGATGAGTTTATATTAGGAGTTAACTGGAAGCATCCTTGACCTTCTTAAACATGCGAACTGAACCATAGTTCGCATGAAGTAATCTGTGAATAATTACCTAAATGCCCCATAATAGCCGACCAAATTGGCAATAATAATTGTATTAGCATAATTACTACAGGTACTGTCTTTAGTCATGTTCCAGTTAAAAAGCCCAGCAAAGCCAATATAAGGTGGGAAATCCGGATCACAGTTACTCTCTTGCACATCAATTCCATGAGCGATTTGCGTTTTAGGATACCCAATAGCTAAAAGCTGATTAGCAAAGGCAATACCCCAATCGCCACCATTAAAATAAGTTTGTACATTGATTAAATCAAAATTTTTGGCATTCACTGCATCTATTTGTGTATCTCCGATACCGCCTGGCTCATCATTATTTCCTGCAGGAGTAATGGTTAAATAATAAGGTCTACCATCTTGCAGTGAAGCATAGTTTAAGGCATTTCTTAAATTGGCAATCACACCATCAAAGTTGGCTTGGGGAATAGAACCACTGGTCCCACCTACGCTTTCATCATCTATATCAAAGCCGTCGAGATTATTGGCACGAATAAATTGAATCACACTGGGAACAAAAATGTTCGCGTGATTTACGTAATCCTTATTAATAGCCGTCCAATCATCCTGGTTCCAACCTAAAGAGATCAAAATTTTTATGTTGGGGTTTGCCGCGCGGGCTGTTTTTACTAATAAAGATTGGCGTGCTGGTTCCTCAGGTTGTCCTCGTTCATAAGTCAATATCGCTCCATTTTGCTGCGCATAGGCATGGGCAAAAGCTATAAAAATAGCGCTAACACGATTAAAGGGAGGAATCGGGGGCTGATTGGGCGGCAGCCATTGGCCTGGCCCTGAATTGTAGATTGGGTAAAACGTACCCGCGTAAGGAAGCGGGAATTTACTGCTTGGCAGCGTTCTGCTTGCAACAACCAGAACGCGATTGCCCAATACAGGTACAGAGCAGGTTGCACCTTTAAACGCACAAATTCGTGGCGTTAGCATTGATTGTGAGTTTTGCCCTGTCCCTTGTAAGGACACTATAAATGAGCAACTTGCACCCGCAGCTAAAATGGAACAGGTATTGCTGATTAATGAGGCTTGCAGTGCATTGCCTGTAATTCCATAACCAGGTTCTATAGTAATTCCATTTAACACTTTTGAAGTGTTATTTCTCGCATTATACGTTAGATAAGTAGACCCTGTAGCCGAGATGGCAATGGGGCTAGAACTGCTTGGAGTAATCTCAATAATGGATGCCGCTTGCATTGTTGTCGTCAACGAGAGTAGGCAACAGTAGACTGGCAATAAAATATATCTTTTCATGAATGGATTCATCCTTATTGGCCAAAGGAAACAGCTAGAGTAAATATAACTGCCTGTGTATAGAGATTTTTTACCTTGAGGCGAGCTGATGATGTTTGTGCCGCTGATGGACCTAAGGTCGCTGTATCTAAATTGAAATATTGATACCCCGCAGAGGCATGATATTGAACCTGTCGCTGTTGATCATCCCAGAGCAAGTATTGAAGTCCTGCGCCTAATTCATAGGAAACAGTTTGTTTGGTGCGATCAGTAAAGGGCATTGCTGGAGATGCACTCAAAGAAGAATCGTTTGGTTCCTCATGATAATCATAAAATTTATTCCAGCTTGGGCCAACCCCAATCAGGGCATAAGGTTTTAATGCAAAAGCAGAGTAAATTGCTTTGGCTTCGACCATCAATGAATTGCTTCTTGCATGAAATCCATAACGAAGGGTATCGAAGAGGCCTTCATTAACAAATGGGTATTCTGTTCCCTTAACATCACCCAATCGAAAAAAATAACCGGCTACACCCAGGGATAATTTAAAAGAAGAAAAGACAGTATTTTCAAAAGTATGACTTGCTCCTACAGCCCCAAAAAACTCCGTGTTGGTTTGGTTTTGGCTGTAATAGGCATTGGTAAGCACCTCATCGATTGCAACCAATCGGTTATTTTTGAGATTTGAAAAATTAGGACCGCCAGAAGCAAAAAAACTGATTTGGTTGGCAAATCCAAAATTCGAGAGAGTCAAAACAATGAATGCGGAAACCAGAAATTTTTTAAAACTAACATCCATATTAATTTGTTATCCTTTTTTAATTATGAAGAGGATTCACATCATCACTCAGAGAATCACGACTAAGGACTGTCTGAGGTGGCATGATGCTATCCCTAGTCTTGCCTCCTTCAGCAAGCAAAACGGATGGACGCAAAGCAACAACCGGGTTCAAATTCTATGTGGACAAGCCTATTAAAGCAACTAAGATTTAGTGCTTAAATACTACTTAATATTACAGAGATAGGTCTTGGCTGTTTATAAGGAGTGATATAATTTAAGTAACATGTCACACCAGTAGGCTATAGGAATTGGCGATGAGTAAGGCTTTTACCAAAGAAGATGATGACTATATTGAACCAGAGCGCCCTGAATTAGAGTTGCCAAGTATAAAAAATTATATGACTCCTACTGGTTTTGCAATGCTGCAGACGGAATTACGCAATTTAGTTAATACTGAAAGACCTGAGGTTGTAAAAGTAGTCAGCTGGGCAGCAAGTAATGGTGATCGCTCTGAAAATGGGGATTACATTTATGGAAAAAAACGTCTACGTGAAATTGATAGACGCATTCGCTATTTGATAAAACGATTGGAAACTGCTGAAGTAGTCGACCCTAAACTTCAAATTGGCCTGACTCAAGTATTTTTTGGGGCCACAGTCCAATACATCAATGAAAATGGCGAATGTCATTCCGTCAAAATTGTCGGCCTGGATGAAGCAGACATTAAAGCCGGGAAAATAAGTTGGGTCTCCCCTTTGGCAAAAAAATTATTGAAAGCTCGAGTTGGTGACTGCATATCCTTAAAAATCAGCAACATAGAAAGTCTTTTAACGATAACCAATATTTCCTATGAATAATTCTTTAATTCAATTCCAGACAACAAGGTCATTTATAAAAAAACCGGTTTGCATCAAACATTCTCTCCTACCACGATGCAATCAAATCCTAAACTCTATCAGCTGCAAGGAGGAGGAGATACTTTAAGAGCCTTTCATCACACATTTTGAAAATAAGTGGGTCTTGCGAGAAATAAATCTTAAGCCTATACGTAACAGCAAGCAACACCGTACTTGTCGCAAACTCTTGCTGGCTTTTGATTAAAGCAATCCAGCCTTCTAGATTTTCCGAGGATTGATATCAGGCGGAGTCTCTGTGATAACGGGTGGTTTTAATGGATCACTAAGACGGCCCCCAGAAATATGTTTTAAATCCTCTTTATTTACAGCATTTTTCCATTTTTTATTATTTGCGGGGAAGTTAACAGACTTTTTCATGATTTATCCTTTACCAAGGAAGTACTATAAGCATAGCTCAATGGACTAAAGATTTTCTCATGTGCAGACGCCTTAGACCATACTGACTGAAAAATCTGGTCTTGTACAATAGTATCCCAGGATAGGCATTCAGGTGCCTAGGTATTATCACTCTTAATGGTTTAACGACGCTCATCAAGTATACGGCGAATCTCATCCGGCTCAGCTGGGCTCTCGGGAAAACGAACCCTGCCTCCGGAAATATTCTTTAGATCCTCATTTTTAATGGATTTCTTATTTTTATTTTTAGAAAGTCCCTTGGGTGACTTGTTCATGGTTTTATCCTATAAAAAAGCTTCAATTTAAGAATAGTCCAATTTAGGCATTGATTTTATTTGGAATTATTCTTGACCCGAGCTCATTTGTGGTACATCTTATCCTCACGTTGTCCTCTCGGCTCAAAAGATGATCATTGGCGACCTATTTAACTGGTTTCATGAAGATGAACAATCATTTAATTTTACTAATCAGCGCTTATCGAAAGACCTTCTCGAAGCAGAACACGCGCAAGCAAAAACAATAAACCGTATCCTTTTAAGTGAAGTCCGGCTAGCCAAATTTAATGGCCTTGAAGTACGCGATGCTCAAAATCAGCTGGAAAAACATATTGAATTTATAGATTATCTTGATTTTTGCGGCAAACAATTCCTTGAGGATCCTGAAAGCTCATTATTTTTAGTCACATTAAAATACATGTTGGCCAACACGCAAAAAGGATTGGTCCATCTCAATGTTAAATTAAATGATTTATTTACTGCTTTGTTAAAAGAAGACAGGGGAAGTGCACTTTCTTTTTATCATGAAAATGAGAGCTTATTTCAAAATCATCCTGAAATTCAAATTCGTGTAAAGCTTGAGGTATGCGAGCAAAGTCGTGATGAAGCCGTTAGGCGAGTTGAAAAGCATTTGGCTCACTTAAGCAAACAGTTAAGCAATCAACAAAATCCCCTAGGGATCATTGCCTTATGCCGAGAGTGGCTTAGCGACACAGAACAGATTGCTGCGTTGATACTCTGGCTATTACAGCGTCAAGTCAGTACAAAACAAATTCTTCAAACCTACTTACTTCATGATTTTCTTAAATACCACTTATTTACCCTGCACTCAGAAGACAGTGAAGTGTTTCATTTATATGCTCTGCTTAACCGTTTCCCAGAAGCCAAAGAACTTATAGAAGCAGCCCAGCAAACAGGTAGTGATGAACGAGGATTCCAGCACTATGCACTGAATGGCTTTTTGAGCGAGAATGAACTTGATAGTGTTCCGGCTAAACGGTGTCCTTTAGAGTTTTCATTGACCACAGCGAATTTTTTGGCCTTGCATGAACTGTTTGGCCTGCCTTTCTTATCTTCAGCTGTAATCACTTCAGTAGAACACAAAAATTTAACCTGGATAGAAACCTTAAAGCACACATTAAATCAACCGGAAATTGTAACTCAGGAAATTCCTGCTCTTATCAATACAATCGCCCATATATCCTCTCCCCAGATCCTAGAGAGTTTAGCGGCGTTGATCGATGAAGCTACGGCACAACAACTGCTGTCTAAGAATGAAGGTGCGGTATTTTATCTATTACCTTACAAACCCAAACTTTCTGAATACATCAATGAAAAAAACATTACCGGATTTATACATCAAATCACTGAAAAGTATACTTCTGAGTCAGAAATTCTTTTTCAACTAATGGCATTATTCTCAATTCTCCCGAAGAAAAACAATCCTCTCGCACAACTCGTATTCCAAGCAATCATTGATAATCTCGTGCACCATCCACTTCTGCTGGAAGATGACAGATTAGTGCGTCATTTAAGAAAATTCCCAGCTTGCAAGAGGATGCTTTTCGAGCAAAGTGAGAAAATAAAAAAGCAAGTACATGAATGTATAATTGAACAAGCCTACAAAACGCCGTTCAACAGCCACAACTATCATATTATTGAAGACCTGTGGGTAGATGCAACGCGAAAACTGGCCGTACTTGATCTCATTTCACCTCAAGAGAAATTCAATCTCAATCACAAATATGCCTTGCAGGCAAGGATTGCTGAAATGAATCTTTCTTATTGTGGAGAAAATTTTGATTTGGATGCCTTTATCGAATCGTTATCCTTTCCTCCTGTAGTGACAGAACATGGAGTCAGTGAATACGAACGTTTTCTTATTGAACTTCTTGCGGTTATCGACAATGACCCGATAAGAAAACAAATCATTAGAAAGCTGGAAAATTACCCAGTCCTCCGGCTTAATTGGGCAGAAAAAGAATATGAAGGCAAAACACTTTTTCTTAAAGCCGCAAAACATGGAAACCTAGGTTTGCTTGATTTTTTGAACGATCAGGTTGCACCAGAAACTGTGGTGGAAGCAATGAGTAAAGCCGCAGAATATAACCAATGGAAATTTGTGGATAGGATCATCTGCCAGACTAAAGTTCAATTGAGTGAAGTAGACATTGAAGCACTTATATTGAAAGCAACGGAACATGGCCAGGTCAATATCATAAAAAGCCTTTCGGATACCTATGGTTATGAACCAACCACTGGTGAAGTGGTCAAAATTCTTAAACAAGCAATTAAAAATAACAAGCTTAATGTGGTTGAATATTTCTATAATTTTTCCGGCAAAATTCCAAGTCAATCGGTTATAAATAAATTGTTTGATTCGGCAGTCAAGCTGGAATTTTGGGATATTGCCCTATTTCTTGCGGATTCGGAAAACCATTCTCCCTCACGCGTCACTATTGAAAAAGCTTTTAGCCGTGCAGCCGAGACCATGCAAGTGGTCGCAACAAAACGATTTTGCACTTTATCAACACATATCCCTGTCTCCAGTGCGTTCCATCGGGCTTTTGTAAAGGCATGTAAGTCAGGCCATTTACCAATGGTTGAATGCCTCCACGATGCAGCTGAACAATTGCCTCGGCCAATTATTGAAAAAGCCGTGGTGCAGGCAATTAGTAATGGGCATCAGGAAATTATTAGCTATTTATACTCATCCATTTATCCGCCTGATCAATCCTTAGTGAATCAAGGTTTTATGACTGCTGTAAAAACAGGACAGCTAACCCTAGTTGAGTTTTTTTCTGCCATAGCCAATAAAAATACTCCTTCTCAGCATGTGATTAGACAAGCCATGTATCTGACTGCCAAGAACGGGCAAGTAGAACTCTTTAATACCCTCTGTCGTTTTGAACAAAATCCACCAGCCAAATCGGTTATAAAGCAAGCTTATCTTCTCAGTGTAAAAAGTGGAAAATTAGGGATTGTTGATTACTTATGCATTAATAAAATGCATGTATTCAATCAAAGAGACATTGAGCAAGGGCTTATCCTGGCAGTGAAATTTAAAAAACCCCTAATTGCACAATATTTATGTGGGCTTCCTGCAAATGGCCACCATAAAAAAATCCTAAGGATTGCCTATAATAAAGCAGTTTCGACTGGTCAAAATGAACTGGCTGACTTTTTAAGGGAACAATTACACTGTAAAAAAAGGCAACAGAAAACAAGCAATTCCGAAATCGCTAATCGTTCAGCGAGGAAGAATGAGCTTGAAGTGGAGGATAAGAGTAACCCAGGAAGTGAGCCTATGCCCACGAAACAGCCTGCTAATGTTGGAATATCATTAACAAGCCAAGGATTTTTTAAAGCAAAATTGCAACGCAACAGTCCTACTTCAGAGAATTTAGTTGGATCCATGCTTGTTGATTATAAAACACGAGATTTTTAATGTTTCTTTTTGATAGAAGAATAGAGCACTTAGACTACTCAATAGGCGCCTTCCTATGAGCTTAGGAAGACGCCTTCAGAAAGACACCCCTACTTGCGCAAAGTACGAAAACCCACCCTTTTCAAACCCAATTTAAGAAACAAAGTAGATTCATTCCAAGATTAATCAGGCATTCAGTGCTCTTTTAGCTTCTTCATCCATTCCATTCGCAATTAACTGCTGGGTGGAATGCCTAAACAAGGCAAGATGGACGCAGGACTTCAGCAACGAGTACAGCCTCCATTGAACTAACATTCTCAAGCGAATGGGATGGGTAGTGAAGCTTATTCCTGCTGCATGACCAAGTAATTATCGAGGCCCAATCCGATCAATTTCCATTGCAACTATTGCTTCGTCATCTTGGCTTTGTTGCGCATCAAATTTCTCAAGTCCTTCCCGTACATAGTCTTCAACAAGTTTTTTTCTTGTCTTATCAAAAAACCCAGGTGCGGCAGGGGCGAAAATTCCATTAGTTTCCCGTCTTAATCTTTGTTCTTCTAATGTTCTCGGCGATGAAGGAGGAGTAGTATATTCAAATTTTTCTTGCATTTTTTTTCTCCGAGGTGAAGGTAAAAACCACAACTATAAACAAAGAACCGGTCTAAATCAAACAGAGTCAGCACCAAGGCTCATGAAACAAGATCCTATACTTCTTATGAGCTGTATAGAGGTTTTACATTCAGAAGTTGTAATCTATTGTTAGATGTATCGTTTTATATTTTCCATTGACCAGGCACCAGTTAAAAAGTCCTTCAGAGTGTCTGGTGATATTCGATGGCCTTGTTGCCCCGGCCTCATCGAATTAATTGGTGTTGAAATCAACGTTAGTAAATGAGCTAAATGCTCTGTATGAGTATCCCCGCTAACAACAATCAATGTGGTATTGCCAGGCTTTTCATGTTGGAGGATTTGCCATACATCCATCACTAATGTCGCATCAAAATGATAAATTTCATACAAGTAATAAATTTCCAGCCATTTGACTATTATTTCAAATGATCTCGCCTGCCCCATTTTTTCAATGCAAATATCTAGTATTGAACCCGATGGTTTATGTTCTCCATCAGTGATAGGCATACAGCATTCCTTTTCCAAATCCTTCGCGAGAGCCAGTGCTTTAACGAGATTGTTAATACATGATTGTATGTAAGAACCTAAGTGTAAATGACTTGGGTCAATTTCTTTCCCTAACTGACTTAATCTGCCTATTTCTGAATTTAATAAATTAAATAAATCTGGGAAAGTAAACGTTCTATTATAATCTTCAGCTATATCCAGGAGAAAATCTGTGAACTTGGGGTTGTCAAAATAGGAAGAATTAGAAGGCGGTAACTCCGATAGGGTTCTAAGAAAAAGAAACACATCAGTAAACGCCTCATTATATTGACGCTTATCTGCGGGTATCACGGTTAGATTGGGAGAATTAAGGAATAAAATACTATCTATAAAGCTTAAATGGTCTGAATTATTCTTTTCCTCGCCCTCTATGCTTTCCAGGAAAATTTTAACGTTTGGGGAATTGTTTATGTATTCATTTAAAAGTTGGATATATTCCTCAGCCAATTCTTTACTCATGGTGTCATGAATTTCACCGAACAACAAAATTCTAATGTCCTGGTACATAAATTGATAAAAACTGCATAAACCACCTAAAGTAAAACTCTTTACAATGGCCTCTTCAGCAAAAAATTTTATAGTGTTCATTGAGATGAATATTTCCGCGATCTACTTGGTAGACAATTATACTATTTATTTAAATTGAAAACAAAATGTCATGCAATCTGAAAGATGTATCAAGGAAAAATATTTAAAAGGCAGGCAATCTGGACAAGGGGAGATAGCAATCAGGCTTTCAGTACTTCCTTTAATTTCAGCAATAGCAGGCGTTAAACCCGAGTGTCCACAAAATCTGTTATGCATTCAGTACTGGCCTTACAGATAAAAAAGGAACAATGTTCATGCAAATGAATCTCTATGAATTGATTTATCACTCGCACGCCATTAATAATCATTTGAACCCAAGGCATTTCTGCGTTATGTTTTATGGTTCTGTTGACAAATTAATATGGAAATAGTTTCAACAATACTTGTTATTAATCCGATTATCTTTTAGAAAATATTTATCCTGCACTAATTCAAGAATAGATTTATTCGTTAAATCTCTTCTACTGCGTCGGTTCACTCGATGGTTTTTTAGTCTTCACATTTTTAAAATAACAAGGAAAGGAGTTCTAATGAAAAAATACTTGCTTCTTAGTGCCTGTTCTATTTTGGCATGGGTATCAATGGATACCTCTGCTGCACCCGCCGTAGCTCAACCTACAACATGTATAGCTAGTCAATTTTCTGCTACAGGAAATGAACATTGGAAAGACATAAGCCTAAAATTAACCAATAATTGTGGCCAGGCCGTCGATTTTCAAAATGCTACCATTACCTTTGATAATACAAGCAATATAAATACTTCATTTTGGGGTAATTTTGATCCGCTTCCTTATCCTGATAATGCATTAGCAATCAGTTCACAACCCTCTGGGAGCAATTTTTTAGCCACCCTGAATTTACACTTTCCCAGTTGGGACGGATCCACAACGATGCTTCCCTCAGGAAAATCCATTACCCTTATGTATGGTGCTCCTGCCGATGATCACGTCGACGGCAGTACGAAAGTTTATTTAGGTTCAACCCCTAGTACAGGCATTCTTAACTTAAAAAACAACAGTTCAAAACCAGCAAATGTAACTCAAAATTATGCACTCATCCATCTTGCAATGAATGGACAACCCATTCAGGATGTGCAATTAGGCTGGGGGGCGACTTTAAATGTTAATGGGCTTGCAACAGGCACGTACACCATTTCTCCAGAAAGTATCACTGATACTGTAGGAACGACATTTCAAGGTTCTGCTGTCCCACAAACAGTGCAAATATTGGAAAATCAAACGGCGAACTCGGTTATTGTTTATACCGCGATTCCCAATACCGGAAAAATCAATATTCAAACGCAAGCATTACCAAATGAGCTTGCAGGATACACTGGCAATCCAACAGTAGTGTTGACTCAAAGCGGCACAGGCTCGAGTACGTCTAAAGCCGTTACCTGGGATAGTACGACGACCGTTTCTAATTTAAAAGACGGTAGTACTTATGGTCTGACAACAGCAGTCATCAATCATAATAACGTTAAATGTAATCCCACCTTGATACCCGCTAACGTGGTTGCGAGTGCCACAAACACACCTGTAGTTAATTTAACCTACAGTTGTCAGCAAGTCGCACAAACAGCCGCAACGTTTAATTTACAAGGTGCACCTGCGACGTTGGCTTCATTAACGGTCACTCTAACACCGAATGATAATACTGCACCTGTGGTACAAACCATTAATTTAAGTAATGGTTCTGGTTCAGCGGTTATCAATTTAACTGAAGGCGTCATTTATACGATTTCAGCTGAAAATGTTCCAGGTTATAGCGTTGGTTTCTCACCTCAACCATTAACTGCTACAGCAAATGCGGTGGAAACAATCACCTTAACTCAAATTGCAGAAGCCAAAGGACGAATCATTACGTATGTTCCAGGATGGAAAACACCTCCTTCTGCACAATCTTTAGCGAATGCAGGATACACTCATGTGATGGTTGCTTTTGCTGTGTTCAGCACCACCACACCGGGTGTATTAGTTTCTGCATTTGACACAGTGACCAAAGAATACATTCAATCCCTACACAATGCCGGTATCAAAGTCATACTGTCATTAGGCGGCGCCTTAACCAGTATTCCTGAGACTACTGTGGATTTTCATCAAGTCTTAAGTGCTGCCAGTTCTCCAGCAGCCTTCCAGCAAACCTTCATTAATTCACTCAATGGATTGATCGCTCAGTATGGTTTTGATGGATTTGACATTGATATTGAGCATGGAATCAATGGCGGTGGTACCTTCTCTCAGCCTCAAGGTGATATTGCTGTTTTAGCAAATATCATCAATAGCATGCATCAACAAAATCCTAATTTATTAATTACCCTCACCCCTCAAGTAGCCAATATTGCTGCCACCTCTGGATTTGATCAAACTTGGGGGAATTATGCGTCATTAATTCTGCAAACCCATGACTCTTTAGCTTGGGTGGGAATCCAGTTATACAATACCGGATGTGCGTTTGGCATTGATTTGCTGTGTCATGCTGATACAAGCAACACGCCGAATTTCAGTGTAGCCATGGCGACTGATTTATTAGAAAACTGGCCTGCAACGGTTAATGGTCAAGCAACCGGTTTTCAACCCTACATCAGCCATTTGCAACCAAGCCAAGTCGTATTAGGGTACCCAGCTCCCAACGCGAACGGCAACAGCGATGGATTACCTGTAAAACCAACTGCCATCATTAAACGAGCAATTCAATGTTTAAGAACTGCTACAAAAAGCAGCACAAGCTGTGATACCTATGTTCCCCCACGTGCTTATGGGGCAATTGGTGGTGTGTTTAACTGGGAAGTAACTTATGATCAAAACAATAACTTTAAGTTTGCTACTGATCTTAAAAATTGTGTGTTAAATGGAATCTGTAACTAACCTTCAATGCGCCATTTAATGGCGCATTCTTCCTCTAATTGAAATCAACAAGGAATTCTTCTATTTTATCATTCACAGGATCGTATTGATGTCGCCTCGTGTAATTTAAATTTTTCCCATATACATGCAGAGAAATTGCGACTGAATTAGAAACATTGATGACACTATGAATATCATCCTCTGCCAAAGTAATGATGTCTCCAGGACGACACCGAAGCGGAGCACCTCCCCGTTTGATCTTTGCATAGCCTGGTTTTGTACCATCATCCAAACGAGTCCAAAAATAATTCTCTTCAATCCCTCTGACGCAACCAACAACTCCCCACGTTTTGTGATCATGTGGTGTGATTTCTCGACTGGGCTGCCAAGCGAGTAAATTCACGGCTAAGGAATGGTCTGCTTCTTCATGCAGTAACCATGAAGTATAGCCTTTGTCCAAATCCACGCTCAGATACTGTTCCTCTAACCATTCATCTGTGCTCACCCAAGGCTTCAAAATCTTTGAAACTTGCGCAACATTAGAGGCGCTATCCTGTTCAAAAATTTTTAATGCTCTCAGTTCGGTAATTAAAGGAACTAATTGCTTAGGAATTGCTGGGTTCATTTCAGGCCTTGTTGATGAGAAATAGTATTTACTATGTTATAAATTTAGCAGATGAATTGCTGATAAACCCTTCGACGGTGAATGGTCGACCTATAGTCATGAGGACTTTTTTGTACTTTTATAAATACAATGAAGAGCGCAAATAGAGGCTTAATTTCTATCATTAAACTGTAAATTAACAAAGCTCGGATTATCAAAGTAATTAAGGGATCCTTGCAAATCCAGTGGGGCACTTCCTCATCCACATCATATGTTCATTAGTTATCCAAACTAACTATACTTAAAGAAAGTTGCAGACCCTGCCCCAGGGATAAAACAGCACTGAAAATAGGCGCACGGGTGTGTCAACTATAAGAACGGTGAGCTTTGTTAGAATCTGGAGGTAGGAACGATGAGCAAGCAAGACAAGAAAGAAAAGCAACCTAGAACCCCAAATAAAGAGGATAAGGTTAATCCTAAAGACCTGGAAAAGGTAAGCGGCGGTCGTTTGGGAGGCCCAATCCCCGGTTGGATTGATGGCAGGCCCAGAAAACCAAGACCCGGATAAAAGGCGGCAAGTCTCCTTGCAATTTGAATTAGGCAAATTAAGCGCCTTCAGCTTCTTTTAAATTAATGGGATTTGGCTGGCTGGAAATCTTGATCTTTTCATGAAGAACTCCTCGGTCCAACTGGCATGATAAAACTTAGGTAAAAATACCCTAATCAGAGTGGATTATAAGAAACTCTCAGCTAAATTTAATTAATATTTTGTTAATGGTTTTTCTTTATAATCATATTTCATCAAAACCTTCATATTTCTTTAAATTATGCCAAATAAATCCAAAGAAAAAGTATGGGTCTATGCAGAAACTGGAGTTTCCTTTAAGCATTTTTTTGATCCAAAAGAATTAATTAATCCTAAATTTAAAAACGGGGCAATTTATAAAGGTGAGTTACTATTAGATAATAATGAAATTGTTCCCTTAAATTAATCAGCAAAAGCGCAAAGAAATTGCGAAAGAAAAAAGTTTGGGTTTATGCAGGTACTGGAGTTGCTTACGACCAACCTATTGAACTCAATAAATTAGTTAATCCATTAAGCAAGAATGGCTTTATTTTTAAAGGTGACTTGCCGCTAAATAATGGTCAGATGGTTTCATTAGAATTAATCAACATTTCAGCACAAGTAAAACGTAAAAACTTGGTTTGGGTATACGCTAACACGGGGATTATTTTTGAAAACCCGGTCGATGCATTAAGCTTAATAAATCCCAAAAGAAACCCTAAAAATGGTTTAATTTGTGAAGGCCAATTACAACTTGATGATAATCAATTTGTTGATTTAGAGCTAATCAGCCTGCAAGCGCAAAAGCTGCGCGAAAGCCAAGTTTGGGTCTATGCTGGAACCGGTATTATTTTTGAACATCCAGTAGATCCATTTAACTTAATAAATCCCAAGAAAAGCACCAAGAATGGCTTCATTTGCGAAGGTCAACTACAACTCGATGACAATCGTATTATAGATTTGGAGTTAATTAGCAGCAAAGCACAGAAAGAACGGCAAAAACAGGTTTGGGTTTATGCCGCTACAGGAGTGATTTATGAAGGTCCTGTAGAATACTCCAAATTAATTGCCCCCCAAAGAGTTCAAACAAAAAATGGATTTATTATTAAAGCCTCTTTAGGGATAGAAGGCAATCGAACAATCAATCTAGAGTTAATTAGCTCACTTGCACAAAAAGAACGTACAAAGCAGGTTTGGGTATATGCTAAAACGGGAATTGCATATGAAAATGCAGTAGACGCATCTAGTTTGCTAAATCCTAAAGTTTGTCCCGATAACGGCTTCATTTCCCAAGGGGATTTGCAACTTGAAAATGGTACGATAGTAGCCTTGGAACTAATCACAGTCTCAGCGCAAAAAAAGCGTGTAAATCAAGTATGGGTATATGCTGGGACAGGAATTGCTTATGCACATCCAGTAGATGTATTTAGCTTAATCAACCCCAAGAAAAACCCCGAAAATGGCTTCATTTGTGGAGGCCAATTACAACTTGATGATAATCAAGTTATTGATTTAGAGTTAATCAGCCTGCAAGCGAAAAAGCGCCGAGAAAAGCAAGTTTGGGTCTATGAAGGAACCGGTACACTATATGAAAACTCCGTCGATCCTACTTGCTTGATTAAGCCTGAATATCATCCAAAATATAATTATCTTTATAAAGGACAATTGGTGGATTCTCAAAATCAGTCTATTTCTCTTGAATTGGTTGCCTCGCAAACGCAAAAAAGACGATTTGAGCAACAACAACTAAACCAACAAGGCCTCCCAAGAGTCACTGCACCCAATAGGCATAAAAGAAAAGTATCATCAATTGAAGGGAAAGACCTCTCCGATCCACAAGCAAAACAAAGCAGGGAAAACCAAAATTCAGGTAATTTTTTTGTATTCTTTAATCCAAACAGATCTCAATCAGTATCAACAGAAACAGGTAAATCACGTATTTTATACAAACTTTGAACGCTGTTGCGAGCTTTAAAATCAATGTGAAACTTGCTTAAATAACGAGCCCTCGAACTAGGATTCGAGATGCACTGGCGTCTCACTACGCGATCACCTTGGCTTGACACTCATTTAAAAGTTAGAGTGCATCATTAGGGATAGAAATTACTCAGCCAGCGCAAATAACGTATGCGTTATGGCTGTCATCCTACTTACAAAGAAAGGATCTCAAGGCATAAATTTTCATTGCGAGAAATCAGGTTTAAATACTTGGAATTCAAATATTTAAATTTTTTCGGAAAATTCTTCCGTACTTTGGATAACGATACGAAGGAATACCCCTGCCAAGCAGCGAAACTATAATAAATGTCGTCAGACTTTAATCAATATGCTATGTTTCCAAGCCTCATTCGATTTTTGAGAATTAACATGAGATTAGGCATAAAAATTATACAATATTTTGTCATTACAGGATTATTATTTAGCTTAACCGCCTGTATGAAAACAAAGTCTGCAGAACATGAATTAGCTTCTTATAAAGTTAAGGGTAAGGTATATACTCCTCTTAGATCTTCAAGAGGGTATAAAGCACGAGGATTAGCTTCGATTTATCATAAACGCCTCCATCATCATAAGACTTCTAATGGAGAGCGCTACAATATGTATTCTATGACAGCTGCACATCCTACGCTTCCATTTAATACCAGGGTACGAGTTAAAAATGTAAAAAATGGACGAACAGTCGTCGTTCGCATTAATGATCGAGGGCCTTTTTTTAGTACGCGAATAATCGATCTTTCTTATGCGGCTGCAAGACGCCTGGGAATCACCGGCTCTTCTATGGTAGAAATACAGGCTATTAATTAGAAATAAAATTGAAATTCAAATATTGTATGCCACATCGGTCAAACTTACTAATACATTATGGCTCCATCAAAAGTAAGTTATTGATTTACAATAAAATGACATTGAGTCAGACAAAAGGCAGATAGATAAACATAGTATTTAAAATAATTTAATCTGATTAATCAGATTTAGTAAAGTCCTCTATTACTTAATCAATTATCTCTGTTGCTCGGAATTTAGATTTTGACTTTCATTGAAATTTCAAACCCGAAAGCATGAGTATATTTTGCAATGTTTTCCTACCTGGGTTTACTGCATCTAATCTAGAGATGTTACTCTTCTGAGCTACCATTTTGTGAGCGATTTCATCCTGAGACAAACCTGACCTTTTTCACATACTCAGTAATGTATCAATTAATGCAAATTCTTCATTAAGACTCTCATATTCAGCTTTCACTTCAGGCTAAACTAAAGGTTTCAGGCTGTTTGTTAGTCGATAATGAAATTGGTTGATTTGTATCAGTTTAATTTTTCTCCATTAGGAGTCACTGCTCATCAGCAATGACTCTATTATTCCAACTACTATCTTATAATTTTGATTTTTTTGACGGATGGCTGGATGTGTCTTCTAATAAAAAATCCTCAATATCCTCTGGCGCCAATCCCCCTATAGCGGGTGGTAACTCATTGAAGTAGGACAAAATAGGATCCACGCTGACTAACTTTTCAAAGGGATTCTGGTCTGAATTAACTTCTATTGAAGCCACCACAGGATTGGGATTTGTTGTAACTGAATTAGTAAAAGGTGCAAAAAAGGCGTACCTTGAGGATGCATTATTAACAAATCCCCCTGAATTATGGCCGACGCTTATTGAATTGGTTGTCTCTTCTAATAATTCCAGATGCTCATTCACTCCTGATCTTTGTTCAAGGGGTTCTGAAACCATAGGTTCAATGGGGAACTGTTCACCATTGGATGCAAGCTTTGATCTTTTAGTGGCGGTTCGCTTCCTCTGGTATAATGCGTTTGCTTTAAACACCTGAATTACTTCATTATTAGCCATCGTAACATACCAATTCTGACCCTTTTTAAAATAAGGTAGATTATCTGGTACAGGGTCACCATTTTTAAACTTCAGACGATTTCCTGGCAATTGCGACGCCGTATAAATCTGTTCCTTTGTATCTCCATTTAGGATATAAAATTTCTTACCCTCTGTTTTGATTTCGGCTTCCACGGGAACAGCATGACCATTGGCATATCTTAACCCGCTAGAAGGTTGTGTATTAGCACTAACTGGGGGAATTTTTTGAGGATCTTCCCTTAAAGAATCTGTAAGACCTTCGAGTTCTGTGAAATCCAAGAAAGGGAAAGGCGCATCAAGAGTTTCCATGAAGGATATGTCTGAAGACTCATAGGATGAATCAGTTAGTCTATTTAACTCTTGCCCTAAGGTAAGTGTGGCTAAGTTGCCTTCGCTTTCGTGGTTTGAGTGGGTAGAAATAACGGCCAAACTAGACTTTGACTGTTTTTGCTTTTTTGTTATTCCTTTAGCGTAACGCTGATTTGATAAAGTATTTGACCTGAATACCTGAACTCTTTCTCCAGTTGGCATCAGGACATACCTTTTCTTTCCCTCTTTTATGTGGGGCAAATTTTCAGGTACTAAGTCACCATTTTGAAACTTTAGACGGCTGCCTGATATTTGTACACTGGTATATACTCTCACCTTTTCGTCACCATGTAAGGCAAAAAAATGCTTTTTCTCTTTTATTATTGCGATATCACCCGGAACTAAGGTCCCGTCACTATATTTTAATCCGCTAATCCCTTGGGGCTTAACTGGCTTCTCAGGGATTTTCAATTTGTTTTTTTTACGTTGGTTAGCCTGGTTCAAAGCATGAGCAGTAAATACAGGTACATCTGATCCATCGGCGGTGGTAACAGACCTTTTCTTCCCCTCAGTCGAAAGAGGCAAATTATCTGGAACCGGTGTTCCGTCTTTAAATTTAGGATTCAACCAGTAAGAAGTGAATACTTCTTCTTTAATGCCATCATTAAGTAGAACAAATTTCTTATCTCCTTCCTCTATAATTTCAGTATCATCAGGAACCCCCTCGCCGTTCTTAAATTTTAACTGTGATTTGCTTCTTTGTTCCACAGTGATAACTTCTTTTTCAGTACCATCGGGCATAACACAAAATTTTGTTTCATTTCTTTCCCATAACAAAGCAGTTGGAGGCACTCTTTCGCCTTGTTTGGTACGTAATTGGTGGGTTGGTAGCTGATTAGGAGTAAAAACTTGAATATGGTTACCATTATCATCTACGTGGTAATTTTTTCTCTTTATTTTGACTATTTTTTTTCCATTCGGTACTTGGGTACCATCTAAATAAAAATAGATTGGGCCTTTGGTCGCTAACATATGAATCTCTAAAGTAAAATGAACACTTATCCATTTAAATGTATTATTTTTGGTCTAAATTTAACATTTTTTTATTAGGGTAAGATTAAGGAGGAAAAAATTTCTGCGTTAATGAGTATCAGGCTGGTATTTTTTTCTTGTTCAAAGCGCGTTAATTCTTAGATAACGTTCTATTTTATAATTTCAAAAATTTCTAAGGTTTTAAACTGTTTAATCTGCTTTATTTTACATTTACTGTACCATCAACGTTGTCCAAAGCATTTTTGGAGTAGTTGTTTACCCTATAATAGGATCGTTAAGGCAAAGCAAAATATAAACCCAGTAGTTCGAAGAGCTCATAAGGATTTAAGATCGCATACCTGTAATAGATGTAAAAAATCTATTAAGTTTATTATCGGTAGAGCATTGACATTTGTCTAAGTTTTGGATTTTTTTAATATCATGTCATAGTAGTTTCATAGAAAAGCATAAAAATGGAGTTACAATGCGAAAGAAACTGATAATTACTTTTTTGCTCTTAGGCTGGAGTACTTCCCAAAGCTGTACGACAGTATTTTGGAATAATAATCCTCAAGCCAAAGTAGTTGCCCGCTCAGTAGATCTATTTACACCCGATCTACCAAAAATAAAAGTGTTCCCCAGAGGAGTTGAACGGCATGGCGAGGCAGGCAAAAATTCGCTTGGATGGAAATCTAAATATGGAAGTGTGGTGGTCACAGAATTTAATTCTTCTGCCGTTTCTGATGGTATCAATGAGCATGGTTTAGCAGCGCACCTTTTATATTTAACTGGTTCAACATATGAAAAAAGAAATGTATCTGTTCCTGCTTTATCCAATACTCTATGGGCTCAATACATACTTGATAACTTTAAAACGGTTAATGAAGCCGTTTCTGCCATTGATCAGTTTCAAATTGTTGAGACTGTAGTTTTTAATCAAAAATGGCCACTCCATTTGAATATACAAGATCCTACGGGTGACGCTGCGGTCATAGAATTTATCGATGGAAAAAAGAAAATTTATCATGGACCTCAGTACACCATAATGACTAATGAGCCTGCTTACGCTATTCAATTAGAAAATTTGAAACGTTATAAGGCATTTGGTGGAGCACTATCGTTACCTGGCGACAGCGATCCTTTAAGTCGCTTTGTTCGAGTTGCAACTTATTTAAAAACCTTACCAACACCTAAAAATATAAAAGATACAGTAGCCGGCGTTTTGTCTGTTATAAGAACAGCTATGGTGCCATTTGGGGCTATTGATACTTCGGGGAATAAGACGGAAGATGCATGGCCTACACGTTGGGTGTCAGTCGCTGATTTGACTAAAAAAACTTATTATTTCAGCTCAACTACAACACCAAGTGTTATTTGGCTGGATTTGAAATCATTGGATTTCGAAGGGAAAACTATTTTATCGCTCGATCCAAATGATACTCGTCTCGTAGGTGATGTAAAACAGCAGCTTCATGTTGATAAGGCATAAAGAACCGCAGAAAATACGAATGGGTATCTAAATCAGATGGATTTGTGGAGTCCAAATGATTCATCCCAATGTAGGATAATGGTTGACAAGAATGATACTCATCAATAAAAAGATGGTAAGGTTTATAAAGTTATAGAAGGCTCAGTGCCTATAGTCCATAAAAATCATACGCCAAAGATAATTAAACAATTGTGCAATTTGAAAAGCATGTGCCAGTTTCTTCTTTATTCTCCTCATTCCTAGAAACACTAGGGATGCAATCCAATTTTTCTTGTAAATCTATCGGAAGTATTTCTCTCGGTAGCTCATATTTTTTAACTGCAAATAGGGATAAATTTAATAAAGAAGAAGAATCTATGCTATTAAAACTGTGAAACTGATCATGATTCCATTGAGCAAAGGTGTTGCCAGTAGGAATCTGTGGAGGGATAAAATTACAATCTAATTTTTGTAGATAGCTAAAATATAAGTTTAAAGTATGAGGGACACAAGGGGTGAGATATAAGCAGCTTTGAGATGCTCGTTTAATAACTGGAATTGCAATGTCCAAGGCATCTTTTTCTGACAGTGGGCCTATTGCCTTTAAAGCTTCATTATAACCAACGAACCAATGTCTCCTTTCCTGGTTATATTTTTCATAAACTGTTTCCCCAACGCTTTCAGCTGAAATATTTCCATATTTAGAAATTTGCAAACTTATTGCCATGTTCATGGTTCCTTTCATGAGCTGCCCTAAAGAAAGCCCAGGATATCTTTTTTCCTCGTTCAATAGCGATATAACGGGCCTTAATACTTGAAAGCTGATCGCTTCGCCATGCTTACTTGAACGCATGTCCTCACGAAGGGCATTAATTAGTTTTGGAATAAACGTATTTTCTAATTGATATAAATCACTTAATGTCATAGTTATCGAAGAAACTGAATTTATTTAAAGCAATCATATATTATGAGGATTATTTGTCAATAATTAAATCAATTTGAATTATTGGAATTCATTTTCTTGATCTCACATGTTCTTGTAATATTTTTAAGTGTATCTAAAATTAACATCCGAAAAAGCTAAGCAGAATCAGTTCTGATGGTCTTATGTAAAGTTCGTAAAACCCTACTGCCAAGTGCGGTTTTGCAACATCAACGCTTTTTTATAAAGCTCATTTTTATTTCCCTTTGTCAATAAAACTGCCAGTTTAACTGGCTTGTTTTAATGGCAATTCGTTTAGCAAAATATTCAAAGTTTTTCTTGCAATGAGGTGGTTTCTTGTAATTTGGGTGGTAGTAAGAGAACGAACTCTCCTTTGCAGTGTGCTACCTCTTCTTGCAAACAAGCCCCGAGAGGAACTACTTCCCCTTATTATTTCGAATTACTTAAATATATAGGACTTAACTAGCAAGAAGATCATTCATGTTCAATATGTAATCATTTAGAGGAATAAAAATAAGTTTGAGTTTACGATTAATCAGACTTAATTTTATATTTCATTTGCTGTTGAAAATAAGGTACTCTTCAAAATTACGAATCTTCATTGAATAAAAATTTCTTGTTATTCTAAATAATGATGTCGAGAAAACTATGAGTCTCAAAAATCCATATATTAGAACTTGCAGACAATTTACAGATGGTAGTTATTCCCATAACGGAAAGGCTCGGTATATTGCACTCTCATCCTTTGCTCAAGATGCTTCATATTACGTGAGAGCCTTTATTTTAATCCAAAAAGACTTACTGAATTTATTTGATTACATAGAACCATCCGATGTAAATCTAAATACGTATTCTTATAGAGTGCACGAGCTTTTATTAAGAACCTGTGTCGAGGTGGAAGCTAATTTCAAGGCGATTTTGAGAGAAAATAAATATAGTAAGAAAGGAAATTGGAACATTACCGATTATAAAAAAATAGATGCCAGTCATTTTCTTTCTGATTATGAAGTATTTATTCCGAATTGGGATGGATCACAAAACAGAACCAAACCATTTGAAGCTTTTAAAATTGGTAATACATGCTACTAAACATGATAGACATGAAGAGTTTAAAGAGGCGAACTTTGAAAATCTTATTAAAGCGGTGACCGGTTTATTAGTTCTTCTTTCATCTCAGTTTTATACTTATGATTTTTCCTCTGGTCCTACTTTTTTAGCCTTAGAAAATGACCCAAATGACGATACGGAATCCGGAATAGGTGGTTATTTTAGAGTAAAATTTCCTAAACTACTTTCTAATGAGTGTTATGATTTTGAGTATACAGATATTCAAAACTCTAGCTCTTTTTTCGTACACTACCCCTATCCTACATAGGTTTAATAACTTAAATTATCGAGTGGGCCCCTAGAAATCTATTAATGTAGGGTTACATTGGTGTATTTCTTAAAAAACCTATGTTGCCTTAATTTATAATTAATTCTATAATACATTTAACACGGCCTGCTCCTCTACATTGAAAAATGCACGAGCGGGTTTTCTTTTTTTTAAACCACAATGTCTCTTTATAATAAACCCTATCTCACATTTGATCAGCAGCTAAATCTGTTAAAATCCAGAGGTATGGAAGTAACAAACGAAAAAATTGCATTAGAATACTTACGTAGACTTGGCTATTACCGCCTTAGTGGGTATTGGTATCCTTGTCGTCAATTATGTAAACCCTCCAATATTCAACATAAACAATCTCGACTAATGAGATTGGATAATTTCATGACAGGTACTAAATTCGAAGACATAGTGAATTTATATGTTTTTGACAAAAAATTACGCTTAATAGTTTTAGATGCGATTGAACGAATAGAAGTGGCCGTAAGAGTAGAAATAGCTTACTTATTAGGTAAAACAGACCCTTTTGCTTATAATAATCAAACACTTCTCCATGGTAATTTCACAAAAAAATTTAATAAATTATCTGGGAAGTCTAAGCATCAAGAGTGGCTTTCAAAACACGATGAATTAATTAACCGTTCTAAAGAAGATTTCGCAATTCATTATAAAAGCCAGTATGGTTTGCCTTTACCTATTTGGGTAGCTATTGAACTTTGGGACTTCGGTCTCCTTTCTACATTTTATCAAGGAATGAGGGTCCATGATAAAGATTTTATTTCTAAAAAATATGGTATTAATAATTGGCAAATAATGGAGAGCTGGTTGCGTACTTTGAATTACGTTAGGAATGTTGTAGCTCATCACAGTAGATTATGGAATAGAAATTTAATTGATCAACCCAAATTACCTAAATTAGGGGACATGGGCGCCTTTGATCACTTAATAGGTAATACTCATATGACTTCGAGAGTATATGTTGTTTTATGCATTTTATCTTATCTTTTGAAAAGTATTTGTCCTAAATCTTCTTGGTATATACGTGTATCTTCGCTTGTTGATTCTTTTCCAAATACACCACATTTTAGGATTAAAGACATGGGATTTCCTATTGATTGGAAAAATGAAGAGCTATGGAGGGCCGTTAAATAATTAGCTAAAATTAATTCAGCTTTTAGGGTTTTTTATATGTTATACATAGGGAGATCACTGATATGACTAGCGCAATAAATGCTATCACATTAGCCCACATGGAATGTTTTTTTTGATTTCTTGGATATTATATTTGCTTCTCTAGCACATTCTAAAATTTCTTGATTATATTCTTCTTGATTGGATTTCTCGCGATCTATAATTTCAGCCGTTAAAATTTGTTGTTTATCTTTGCTATATGCTTCCAGATTTTCTTTTTTTTTATACAACTCTTCTAGAGTAAGACTTTTTAATTCCTTTCTAAACTTGAGTTGTCCATCGAGAGTAGTCATTATGTATTCCATTTGTTTGGAACATCATAAAAACATACCATTAAGAAATTATTAAAGCAAAGATAAGAATTTTATAATTATTGATACTAACTTGAATCAAACTTCAAAAAGTTGTTCTATTGTGGATTGCATTTCTTCAGGGCTCGGTTTCGCATAACGAAAAATTTCCTTAATTGAAACATTGCCACTCAATTCCTGGGCAAAATGCACGCCATGTTTATCGGTGACTTTTTTTAAAAAAGTATGCCTCAGTTTATGTGGAGTAAATTCAAATTTCTCATTCTCAGGCAAAAACGCCAAAGCCTGTTTTAAAACTCGCTGACATATTCTATAAACATCTAAGGTTTGCAAGCGTGTTCCATAGCGTGTAATAAACAGAGGTTCATCTTCTTGTGCCTCTCTTTTTTCTAAATATTGGTCCAAATAGGCCCTACTCTCTTGAGGTAAAGGAATTTTTTGACTAATACGTTTTGATTTATGACGTAAAACATCACACAATCCTTTTTGTCGATACTGTCTCACATTCAAAGAAACCACTTCGGACTCACGAAGACCAGTTCCAAGTAACAAATAAAAGAGAGCTGTTTCCATTAATGGGTTTTGATTTTTGCGAGTACAGCTTTTGATCCGTTGCTCACAAGCAGACTTTAATCTCATTAATTGACGCGAAGTTAATCCATTCCAATCCGGTGCATCAGTTTGCAAATCTTTGACTTGCGCTAAAGGATCGCCTGCTAATAAAGGACGTTGTTGATGAAGCCATCGTCCCACATGACGGATGGTTGCCATAGTTCGGTTTATCGAAGTTGGTTTATAGGGTTTTCCTGTTTTCTCGGAAATCGTTTTACATAAATGTTTTTGAAAATGTTTACTAACAGCCGGTGTCCAACTATCCACCAAGTCATGCCCTACTTCCATTTGAAAGAAATTAATAAATTTCGCCAAATCTTTCATCTTGGCTTGTTCAGTTTTCTGAGGCGCCCCTCTGACATGCACTGAGTAATAATAAGTCAACCAAGCTGAAAGTGAATTGGTGTCAAAATGAACATCTAAGGAGTGAAAAATCTTATCTATCACAAACTTTCGATTTTTTGAATTTTGCTCGTCCAGGAAATTCATAGCGTCTCATTTTTATTTTTCCCCCATTATACCCTCTTTGTGATGGATAAGGTACGTTATCCATCACAATAATACCAATAGAAGCATGGATTGGTAATTATTCAGGCGGGCTTAGTCAGGAAAACAACCTACAAATCCACACTGCATTTCAGCTAAGTGAGACAATTGATAAATGAAATCCGTCCAATTCAAAGGTTGTAGGAAATTATTTATCACAATTTGCTAAAGCCTTCGGTTTTCCTTAAGCAGGTTAAACATCACGTCCATTAATCCTGTTTGACTAAATCGAACGTTCTTGCTGCTCCCAGCTTGCTTTGGCTCGAAATAGAGCTGCCAAATCGGCCTTTGACTTCGAAGCAGGCTCATCGAAACTGAGCACTTCACGTTCATTTTGGTAATAAACGCCGAGAGGGACAGGGAAGTCAGGAAAGGTTAACCGTGATAAGCGCATGGCTGAGAGAAAATTGCCAGAATCGTGCTGATATAGAGCATCCCCCGCTTGATATGAAATTCGTTGCAGCGCGTCTCCCTTTAAATCAAGCGCCCATTGCTTCTCGGAACCAAACAACAATGGTTTGCCCTGCTCCAGAATAATGGTTTGCTCAGCGCGATTGGCTTTTACCGCAAAGGCATCAAACGCTCCATTATTAAAAATATTGCAGTCCTGATAAATTTCTACAAAAGAACAGCCTTCATGTTCATAAGCTTTCTTAATCACTGAAGCAAGGTGATTGGGATCCTTATCCACAGCTCGAGCAACAAAACTTGCTCCGGAGGCCAAAGCCAAAGCCAAGGGATTCACTGGCTCATTGTTTACACCTTGCGGAGAGGTCTTGGTTACTTGCCCTTTTTGTGAAGTAGGTGAAAATTGCCCTTTGGTTAAACCATAAACCTGATTGTTAAATAATAAAATATTAATGTTTACATTGCGTCTTAAACAATGAATTAAATGGTTTGCTCCAATGCTTAAGGCATCACCATCACCGGTAATCACCCATACCGTTAAATCCTTGCGCATGGCTTTAAGCCCTGTGGCTACAGCCGTAGCCCGTCCATGAATCGTATGAAAGCCATAAGTATTCATATAATAAGGCAAGCGGCCCGCACAACCGATTCCTGAGATGAAAACGTGCTTTTCAGGAGCTAAACCTAATTCCGGCAAAACCTTCTGCAGAGCAGCTAAAATAGCGTAATCACCGCAGCCAGGACACCAACGCACCTCATTAGCGTTGCTGAAATCTTCACGTTTATAAATTTGGTTCATGATTGATTTCCAATTTAATGGCTTTAACCAAATGGCTCACCGCAAAGGGTTGGCCATTACACTGAGTAATGGATTTGGCATTAACCAAATAAGTAGCACGTAACAGTTGACACAAATGGCCTGAATTTAATTCGGCAACAAGAACCGTTTCAAATTTGGCTATCAAATCCGCCAAGTCGGAAGGCAATGGATTTAAATGACGCAAATGGATTAAGGCAATTTCTATGCCTTCCTCCCTGCATTGATTAATGGCGGATCTTAAGCTGCCGTAGGTACTTCCCCAACCAATGAGAAGGATTTTGGCATTTTCATCCCCCTCAATTTCAACCGGTCGATACTCACGAGCAATCCCGGTAATTTTATTGGCACGCAACATGACCATTTTTTGGTGATTTTCAGCATCATAGCTCACCCGACCTTCCTCTCCCTGCTTTTCGAGGCCACCTATTTGCTGAATAAAGCCTGCCGTTCCTGGAATATTCCAACTGCGTGATAAAAATTCATCTCGCTGATAAGGTTTCGGGAAGCGATTAAATTTAAGCTTTGGCACCTCTATGGACTCCACTTCCGGCAGTTTCCATGGCTCCGCTGCATTCGCTAGGTAAGCATCTAATAAAACAATCACAGGCGTCATGTATTTCACAGCAATACGGAATGCTTCAACTACTGTATTAAAGCAATCAGCAGGCGATTGGGCAGCCAATACGGGCAGGGGGGCTTCCCCATGTCGCCCGTAAAGCGCTTGATGCAAGTCACTCTGCCCGGTCTTAGTCGGCAAACCCGTGGAGGCACCAGCGCGTTGAACGTCTAGTAAAACCAAAGGGAGCTCAGCCATCACCGCAAGTCCTAAGCTTTCTGCCTTTAAATCAAAACCTGGGCCTGAGGTGCAAGTTAAAGCCAACTGCCCTCCAAAGGAAGCGCCAATACAGGCGCATATTGCTGCAATTTCATCTTCGGCTTGCAGTAAGTGCACACCAAAATCTTTTAATCGAACGCATTCTTGTAAGATGGCTGAGGCAGGAGTGATGGGATAGCCAGACACCAATACAGATGTTTCTGTGAGGGTTGCCAGGCTTGCTATGGCCAAACCAATCGCTTCTACTCCTGTAATTTGACGATACTCACCTTGGTGGCGGCCAACCTGACCCAACATGAATTCCCGGCGGCTTAATTCCAAAGTCATTGCGTAATTATAACCCGCTAATAAAGTGAGCTCGTTCGCCTTGGCTATCTCCACATTGGCTTTGAATTTTTTACGGATGAATTGGAGGCAATTCTCAACCGGCAAATCAAATAACCAAAGAACCAGGCCGAGGACATAAAAATTTTTGGCTTTTTTAGCCTGCGCATGATTAATATCCAATCCATTAACGGCCTGCAGGGTTTGTGTGATGAGTGGAAGGGAAAGTATCTGATAATATTCAGCTGCATTATTCAAAATTTCTTGGTCTAAATTGGCTTTTTGCCAATCCTTTGCTTGAAAGCTGTCTTCGTTAATAATGAGCAAACCACCAGGGTTTAAGTGTTGGAGTGAGTTTTTTAGCGCCGCGGGGTTTAAAGCGACCAAGACATCAAGGCTTTCCCCAGCCGTAAAAATAGCCTGTTCTGACATCGCTAGCTGAAAGCCGGATATACCAGCAACGGTGCCTGCAGGAGCTCTAATCTCCGCAGGAAAATCAGGAAGGGTTCTAACATCCCTTCCCGTTAAGGCAGCTGCAATGGTTAATTGCTCGCCAACCAATTGCACACCGTCACCAGAATCTCCCGTCAAACGGATAACGATTGAGTCAGTATTAGGCATAATTTCTCGCTTCTAACATGAGTTGTCGCATCTCTTTTACGGCCTGCTTCATGCCTGAAAAGATAGCGCGGGCAATGATGGCATGGCCAATATTCAATTCTCTCAATTGTCTGATAGCAGCAATAGCTTTTACATTGTGATAATGCAAACCGTGGCCAGCATTAACAATTAGGTTAAGATTGGCCGCGTATTCAGCTGCCTCAACAATTCGCTTAAGTTCCAACGCTTGTTCTGCAGGATCAGTGGCATCGGCATAACAACCCGTATGAATTTCAATCACGGGAGCGCCTACCTCTGCCGCTGCCTCAATTTGTTTTAAGTCTGGATCAATGAAAAGGGAAACCTCACTGCCAAGGGCTTGCAAACGTTGTACAGCTTTTTGCACTGCAGAACGATGGCCTATAATATCCAGACCTCCTTCAGTAGTAATCTCTTCCCGTTTTTCAGGAACAAGGCAGGCATGTTCCGGTCTAATTTCTTCAGCAAAAGCGAGCATCCCGTCAGTGACGGCCAGCTCAAGATTCATTGGCACTTGTAAAATCGATTTGATTAGACGAACATCACGCGCCTGAATGTGCCTTAAATCTTCTCTCATATGTAAAGTAATGCCATCGGCACCTGCATCCTGGGCTTCCATAGCCGCTTGCACTGGATCAGGATATCGCGTGCCCCGGGCCTCGCGAACAGTAGCCACATGATCAATGTTTACACCCAGCAAAATTTCATGAGTCATAGCTTCACCCCTTCTAAACTTGGTGTCAAATTATGACCTGAAACTGCATTTCCATCTATATTCAGAAAGATTATTTTATAATTCAATCTTTTTTAGTAAACCTTACTCCTTAAGGCAAATTTACTCTCTTCGAATCAGCATGCGAGTGATTTTTTAAAAAACAAAGCGATTTGCATGCCAACATTATTAAAATTTTTGCGATAAAAATTAACGGGATCTTTTCATTAAATAAGTCATAGTTAATTTTCTGTTCATATATGGCTCTTATACTGTAATTGTTGAACACAAACATTAAAGTTTAATCATGTCGAATGAAGCAGCAGTAAGTTTTTTCTTTCTTGGCACTTCTCATCATCGAAGCAAAAGAAGGGACGTTTTAACAACTTTCTATGAAGCCATCAAACAACTCGGTGGTAAAGCCCATTTATTCGATGGCGTAGGTTCAAGCCCGAGTTCTTCAGCAAATCTTGAACATCCTACGCCTGGGAGATACATCTACAATCCAGTGAATGATCAGAAAAGTATTGCGCTGGATGAGACCATGAAGGAAGTTCGAAATATAACTCAACAGCTTACTGGCATGGCTGCCGGCGAAGGTATGGATGAATTATTATTTGAAGGAATCCAATACCTCGAATACCTCATTCAACAAAATGAGGGCAAATTACCCTCTAAAATCAATCTACATGGTTATAGCCGTGGAGCTGATGCTTGCGTGCGATTGGCCAATTTATTAGACAGTCTGTACCCTGATGTTGAGGTTAATCTGTTTTTAATTGATCAAGTTCCAGGTCCTGGTAGAGCTAACGACCCGGCATCTTACACGATCCCTGCAAACGTCAAGCGATTCGAAAGCGCTGTCATGCTCCATGAAAACACACCCGGTTTCACCCCACAGGACCGAGTGCGTTATGTGTTTGCAGCACCTGAAAAAACACTTGCTTCATTTCGAGTTTATCCCGGCTCTCATGGAACAGCCACTCGCTTAACTACTCAAGAAAAAACAAATGATGTCCCAATCCTTATGCATGATGAGATGTACCGTTTTTGTCTAGAGACTGAAAGCTTGCCTCCCGAGGCTCCCATCCCCAATATGGTGGTGTTTACGGGTAAAGATTTATACGAAGAAAGGACTGCCCATAAGCTTACAGATGCCGAGCGCTTCCACCATTACAACAGGGCGCAAACCAACTTGCGCTATTATGCTGGTGCAGCTTCCATGAGCTACCACGCCAAAATGATTTTGCCCAAGCGGGCTGTATTGAAAGAACATTTTACTTATAGTGAAAATCATCATCTGTTTCTCAATCAAGAACATGCCGAGTTATTTCAAAAACTCTATCCAGCACTTTATGATTGGTTCATGCTCAACCATATTGATGCACGCATTACCTCTTCTGATGTGCAAACACAGCTGAACCATTTAGCAGAGGACGAACCGGAGTTTCATCATAATTTACAACGAATTTGCCATATTGATGAACAATTATCACCTCGCGCCATGAGAACCCGCTCTCTCCCACCGCGACGCAAAAGCCTTATCTACAATGAATTGTCCTATCTGACTCACTCCTTGTCTACAGCTGTGAATTTTGCTTACCATCACATGGAAGGAGCGCCTTCTACTGTTTCAATTTGCATGCTTCATATTAATGAAGCCTTAGCTACAGCATCCAGCCAGGAAGAAGAGCAGGCCATTGCTACTTTACGCGAAGTAACCAAAACAGCGGTTGTGTTTCTCGAGCTGTGCAATATGGAAAATAGCTACCTTCATCACCAGTTACTTAAGTTAAGCTATGAGGCCAGGCATTTTATTCAGGAGACAACCAATCTATTGGAACTTCATATTCAGAACAATCATGGATTAGGGGAATCTCAGAAAAATAACATCAGGCAAGTGATTGCTGCAATGAATCACCTTAAAGAATCGAACATAGACAATTTTGATAAATTTAAACAAGCAAAGGCCATTATTAAAGGTCTGATTTATGAATTGAAAAACCCCGAAGGCGAGCAAGATTTGTGGCAAAATCTACAGGATAATGCCCTGCATCACTTCGATAAGAAGTATTCCTGGACTGTGGAGAAGTTAATTAATCATTTGAATGAACTGTGTGAGCCAGGGTTTTATAAAGAATCTTTGGCCACCCTAATGGCCAAGCAGTTAGACAGTTACTGCAAGAGGAATTTCATTTGGAATGCATTACACCAATTTTTATCCGCCCTCTTTCGTACAACCTTGCCTTTTTTCGTCTCCCCTCAAAAAACAGAGGTTGCAACGGCGTTAAAGAACCAACTTTTGCAACTTAATGAGTCCGGTCAGGGTAATGACTTGGACGCGATTGATAAAATAATTAAGCAAGGTCATCAAACGCTTCATGCCATTTACCAATCCACACCAAGGACTCGTCCGGGCTTAATGAAGGGTGAGCTTGATGCCACGCTTGAACGCTGCAAAGGAATGATCAGTGCAGAAATTAATTTTGCCTTAAAATGCACAGAAATAAATGCCGAAGCATGGAGTCCAAATATTTCTGAGAAACGAATTCACTTGCAATAAGTTTGGCAATACTGTAATTACTGATCGGAAAATCTTTTAATTGATGCTTATGTCTATTCTGTCAAGGCTAATCGGCAGGATTAACTTGTACTCCCTTGTCATTTTAAGTCTTTTTATTATTTTTTTACTTAATATGCAACCTGTTAAACAGGTTCTGCAAAACAATTATTTCATCTATGAACAAGATGCTTACATGCATCTTGAGATTGCATCCAACCTGTTAGAAAATCCAACATGGTTCAATCATTACAACCCCCGCTTAAACGCTCCATGGGGAACCTCTAGCCATGCCTGGACTATGCCGATAACTGCTCTTTTGGTTAGCGGAGCCTGGTTATTCAGTTCATTTTTGCCTTCCGCCTCAGCTCTTTATCTGTGGGCTTTTTTCTTACCTGTGCTTTTTTATGCGCTGGCGGCATGGGCGATGCTTTGGTCCATTGAGGAGCTACAACCTTCCTTTCGACAAAAATGCTTTGTGTTGCTCGCCTTTCTCTTAAATCCTTTCATGAACTCCTTCTTTTTAGCCTTGCGAGTGGATTATGATTTTTTTCTGATTTTCCTAAGCATTGTTTATTGGGGTTATTTATTAAGACTTATCCGGAATGACAACAATTTTCTGGCAGTAAAAGCGGCGGTAATTGCCAGTTTAGCGATGTGGACCAGCCTTAGTTTTAGCCTCCCCTTATTCATCGGATTGGCTTTTTTATTATGGGCGAGCTTAGTTCAAAAAAATCTTAATGGAAAAACGGTTTTGATTTTTTTGTTCGCGATTTCTCTTTGTTTATTAATCATTATTCCGCTTGAGCAACAGCCTGTTTTTAACATCACTCACGATATCGTTTCCATTGTCCATCTGCTTTTTTTTCTTTTATTAACTTTAGCCTTAGCCGCATATTTACTTTTCTTCCAAAATAAAACATTTGGCTTACAACTTTTATTTTTCACAATTACCATCTGTTTTATCTTTGCCACAGAAAATGCTTTATTCCCTGGTTTTTTTCTAGGTCCCTATAATCAGATTGATGGCTATTTACTCCAGCATTTTTTTCCCAATCTTTCTGAGTTCTATTCCCCATTTAACATTTCCCCCTCACTTGCCTTGTCCATTCTCTGCCAGTTTATTCTGGGAGCGGGATATTGTTATTACTCATATCTAAACCATGAACTGAATCGCTATACACTGTTTATCTTTTGGAGCGCCCTGGGAACGACCCTTCTCACTTGCTACATGTACCGGTGGATAGAATTTGCTGTTCCTGTTAATATTTTGTTGCTGTCCTTTCTCATCAAGGATTTAAACAACGTTCCTACCCTTCTAAAAAACACTTTGGTTATTTTCATTGCCCTTTTACCAGCCTTTATTCTGGCTATAGCCCCCAATTTTGTCTCCGTTGACAAACAAATTTGTGAGAAGCAGTTTTATCGAATGCTGCAACAGGGTTTTCTAAATCAAGCTCAGTTTAACCAGAATAAAATCCTGTTCGCACACAGCAATTTTGGTCCATTGCTGCTCTACTATACAAAATACTCGATTGTGGGTACTAATGATCATCAAAACCCTCAAGGTCTAAAAGACAGCATTCGTTTCTATCACAGCGATGCAGACACAGCCAGAGACATCCTGCTTAAACGCAATGTTGACATGGTATTACTCTGTCCCTCAGGTTATCCAACCCATTTTAATCCAGACCAAACAACATGGCTTAAATCAATGGCCCTACCCCATGAATACAGTGCATGGCGATTATATGAACTAAAAACCACCCCTCATTTTTCAGCTAGTCCCTAAATTCCGGCTCATTTCGCCTTCGTTTCATCTGATGATAGCGACTAAATAACGCCCGCGATTTAAGTGGTTTGTTGTCCAAAAGATTATCAATCGCTTGACGCATAATCAGTTTTGCACTTCGAAGAGCACGAGCATTGTCCAAACAACCTTTGGAAAAAGCCAAAATATCCTGGCCTGGTAGACCGGTTTCGCTAATCACAAAACCTTCCCCATTTACCAGCCGATAATATTTTTCAGCCTCAATTGAACGGCCGGAATGGGCTTCTTCGCTAAGAGAAACCGCTTGGCCACAAGCCCTAAGCAAACACCATTCAAAACGCCTTAACAAGAGTTCTATGTGTTCGAGGTGTTTAGCACTCACCAAAGCTTGCAATGTTTCCAAATACACATCAAAGAGCTGAGGTTGCGCATCCAAGGGATTTAAACTGTAGTACAGCAGCTCATTAACATACAGGCCAGCAAATAAGGAGTATCCTTGTAGATCAAGGGGTAAGGACAGGCTTTCAATCTGACGACTATAATGCCAGTCTTTGCGAGCGTCAACGACCAGCCATAACGGGGAAAAGGCTTGCAAGAGGGCTTGTTTTTTAGGGGCCCGACCACCTTTGCACAGGCATTTGACAATCCCCCGCTCACGCGTAAAAAAGGTTACTTGAATGCTGGTATCACCTGACGGTCGCTTATGAAGCACCCAGGCTTCAAGTTCGTCAGCTGTCATAACCTAATTGTTTTAGGAGGCGCTCATCATCAGCCCACCCGGATTTTACTTTGCACCAACATTGTAAAAATACTTTTTTCCCCAGGAGTTTTTCCATATCCATACGTGCAGTGGTCGCCATTTCCTTTAATTTCTGTCCTTTCTCACCAATAATAATGCGCTTATGGTTGTCCTTTTCCACCAGAATAAGTGCATGAATTCTTAGCAAATTGCCTTCGTCTTTAAATGACTCAATTTCAACGGTTGTGGCATAAGGCAGTTCCTGTCCGCATAGGCGAAAAATTTTTTCCCGCAGCAACTCCGCACAGAGAAAACGGATAGGCCTGTCCGTAAATTGATCATCTGCAAATAGATGAGGCCCCTCCGGCAAATATTTTTTTAACTCCTCTTCCAGATGATCAACTTGTGCACCAGTCTTAGCGGAAATAGGAATAACGGCAGCAAATTGGTGCATTTGGCTTATTTTTTCAATCCAGGGCAGCAATTGGGATTTATCTGAAATTTTATCTACTTTATTAATTAAGAGCAGACAAGGGATGTGGGCTTGTTTGATTAAACGCAACACGTAATCGTCTTCATCCGTCCAATGAGTACCATCCACAATAAAGGCAATGACATCCACATCACGCAATACCGATTTGGCCGTTTTGTTCATCATACGGTTCATGACTTTTTTAGAGCCTTGATGGATTCCTGGCGTATCAACATAGACATATTGGTAATCACCTAAGGTTTGTATGCCTAAAATACTGTGTCGGGTAGTTTGAGGTTTTGTTGAGGTGATGCTTAATTTCTGATGTAAAATACGATTCAATAGGGTTGACTTGCCAACATTTGGCCGCCCAACCAAAGCAATATATCCGCAATAACTTGTCATTAATTCATTTATCCTGTTTATTTCTAGTTCATTTTAACAGGCCGGCCAGGCGTTTGCCAGCAAACTGATTGCTTTCCTGCTGTCTGCGTGCCGATGAGCTTTTGATTTCAGCAGAGTACTGGATTCATCCAGGTATTTTGCTCGTTAATTTTCTCTCTGTCCACTTGCCAGAACGCTGCAAAACCTTGTAGTGTTGCAGGAAAGAATGACAGAAAAGCTGGATATGATCCTGAGTAAATTCAAAGGGAAACGAGATCAAATCATCATTCCATTGCAAGTTAAGCCATATGCACACCAAGGAATACCCAGCATTACCGGCTCAGCCATCAGCCACCAAGCAGGGACTGTGCTTTATGGTTATTACAATATGGATTATAAACTTCCAAATGGCGATTATTTACGAATTATTGCCAACCATGATCGCAAATCAATCCAAATTCTGCTACTGACCCGCGATGCCAAAAAGCTTGAAATGCTGCCTGGCAAGCGGCAAGCTTCCCTGATTGCGAACTGCATAGATAAAATCAATCATTATCGAATACGCTCAAACCATTATGCACAACCAAGAAGCATAATACAGAAAGCCAAGTACCAGCTCGCAACATCCTGCATCACCCAGCTTCAGATCCTGTTAGATGAAGAAAGGCGAATTCAAGCCGAAGACTGGGCAGCTCAAGAAGCGTTAAGAGTAAAAGTCATTAGCATTCTTGAAAATTATCGAGGTCAAAACTTGCTTTTATCTACTCAACCCCTGGTTTCAGAGGGTGCTTTGGATAGCATTCTCTATGAAACTAAACAGATGGCACAACATTATCAATTTAATCGCTTATACCCCGTCTGCAGGATTGATCAGCTGGATTTTAGTGAACACACTAACCCAGGGACAATTTTCGTTTGGGATAGTGACTTGCATATTGGTCAAGACGAGCAAGAGCTAAATGATGCCATTCGTGTAATTTGTCAGCACTATCAGTTATCAGCATCTCCCTCTTTGAGTCACATTGCAGCCAACCGCTTCGAAAGGTTGAAATTATTTTTACTGAAATTATGGCTTGATGGCCGAGATTGGATAGATCATCTAAAAAGTCCGCACAAAGGCAGCCAAATTACGGAAACAGAAACTCGAGCAGACGGACTTTGCATTACCAGGATTAAACCTTATTACTCACTGGCTGGCGCTCCACAAAACGGTTACGCTTCGGTAGAGGAACTGGTTTCAGCATATAGCCAATCAAAGAGTCAGTATTCTACTGGGGCAAACTCTTTCGAAGAAGCGCTGCCCTGGTTAAGCAGGCATCCCAATGGCAGTTGGGTGAAATTAGGCAATCAGGAGGTGCTATTGCGCCTCAATAATGAAATCCTCTCCATTAGGTATTTTATAGAACAAGAATTATGTTATCCGCTTCCCTGTGGTGAGGATTTGTATCAACTAAGCCAATTGGCTAAACATCATCTTTATTTGCCAGAACGTGCCAGCCTGCAGTTAAGAGCATTCTTCTCGCGTCTGCCAATTTTCTTTAAATATCTCTTTAAACGCATTCATCAATTTTCAATCGATTTGTACCAAGAATTTTTAACCTATATTCATGAAAACCATAAGACCGTGGAAAAATCGGAGCAAACAAAAGCTTCACAGCATTTAAGTTACTTGCAAAAAGCTCTATATGAGGATGGGCTTTTAAATACTGGACAAACTTTGGAAGAGTTCGTTCAATTTCAGTTAAGAAAAAATCATTATATGATTGTGCGAGAAACTCATCCCCCCTGTGCTCCTCCTTATGAAAATCCGCTTCACCGCATTTTGGAAGTACTACGTCATGTTGCCGGTTTTTTTGTCGATACCAGCGAAAAAAATCCAATCCTTGGCACCTTGGCCATGGCTGCCTACGCGTATGGGGCTGGGGCTGTGATTGCTCCAGAGACGCTAACTGCCATTTTAAGCAAGCTACACATGAACGGCTTAATATACGGTATTAAGCCTACCCAGGCTTTGGCCAAATGGATGAGTCATGGCAAAAATTCTGAAGCCATTTCTGCCGCCATGACGTATTGGCAAGCCATTGTGGTGGGCGGTGATCTCGACCAATTTTTTATTAAAGCGATAGCGGTATTAAAAGAGGAACCTGCAGAAGTAGCCATTATTGTCGCTCTTGCAATTGCATTAGGCTATGGAATATGCAAATCCCTTCCTTCTTTACAAGAGGAGATGGGAGAGTTTCCCTATATTAATTACGCTGCCCTAGGTGCCAAAGGAGGAGCAGCCATTTTTGATACGGTAATGCATCCTGGGAACGATTGGTTATTGGGTACCATCAAATGGTTCCTCCAAGTGGTTTTAACTCTTGTAAAATTGACCGTAGGTCCATTTGCTGAGTTCTATTATTATGGCTATAACAATGGTTTTGTTCCGGGTCTTAGGAAGAGTTGGAATCTGTGGGTTAATTCAATAAAAGGAGCCACCGCTGCCGCTGCTGACTTGCTGTTGAGTCTGACAACTATCCCATTGCTTGAACTCAGCTCCCTTCTTATCCATGTTCCTTTCCGGGGCTTAACCAAACTTCTAAGTAAAACATTCGTTGTACTGGGTAACTGGCAAGTGGTTGGCAGCATGCTAATTCAGTTTGCCACTCGTCCGAATGGTTGGGGGAGGCTACCTCACTTCCGCTTATCACCTCTTTATGGCTTTAGTAGCCCTTTTTATCCCTATGCCGAACAGCCCCTATTAAACTTAGGGCTAAATCTCATAATGCTTTTCATTTGGCCTCCCTTTCTCCTACTTAAAAATTTTACTTTATTACCCGCCCTGGACCTGCTGTCCTTTGGGCTTCGATTGACTATTATGTTGCTTGATCCACTAACTCGCGGATTAGCTTACGCATGCGGAGTCGCCTTAAATGGACTCGGTGCAGTATGGGATAACAGCTTAGGCCATTTTTTCCAACGCAGCGCTTACGGCATTATCTACTTAAGCAATAAAATCGATAATTTTACAGGACTTCTTAAACAACGCATTCTTGCTTCAATACAAATTCATCGTCGTAAACTGTATCACTGGGCTTTTTCTGCAGGTGAAAATGCCAGGTTGCCAAAATGCAACACTGATGTTGATTATTGTCTGGAAAATCCCATGAGAATCGAACGTCTTCCCCATAGCTCCACCAATTGCGTGTTGCAAAGCCTTCTTAGTCCTCCAAACTCTTCCTCAGTGTCCCTGGCTGAGAATCCAAGGCATTCCAGGTTATTCCATGCCGGAACCATCCCCAATACCCTACAAATGCCATCCCAACCCTCTCCCTTAACCATTCAATGAAGGACATGAAGCAAGCACAAAGATTAAGCACAGGTTTTTCATTGTTTGAATTATTAATTGCTTGTTTAATTCTGATCATTTTAATGGCTCTTGCTTACCCAAACTATCAAAAGAACATTATTAAAGTTCGGCGGTTGGATGCCCAGAATGCTCTCTTTAACTTGGCAAACCGTCTCGAGCACTATTACGCCAACGTACACAGCTATGAGAATGCAAGTCTTGGGACCGGAGATGCTCCAGATGTAATATCGAGCAACTTGTCCTCACAGAAATGGTATCGTCTGGAAATTACCTCGCAAACTGCCGATGAATTCAGTTTAAGTGCCGTGCCAATTAACTCACAAGCTAATGATCAGGAGTGCCAGACATTTACCCTAAACCATGAAGGAAACAAGGGGATTGCTGCAGGTCCCTGTGGACAACCAAGAGCCAATGCCAGGGAATGTTGGTGAATTATTTAGCTCTATTGCCAATCATTTTGACTATTGTCTAAGCAGATTAATCGTGTATACTTATTAGATAATTAATTTAGGGATACATTAATGGCTAATACCAGTAAACCTCGAGAAGTTGATTTTCCTGGCACAAAGATTCAGCAAAATATTCCTCAAACAACTCAAGATAATTCTTACCTGAAACTTAGCACAAAAGATAAGAAACAAGTCAATTTAAGCTCTTCTCAACTTGAAGCCTGGTTTGCCAGCTTAAAAACCAAGGAATTAGATCCTGGGGCAACCAAAACTGTCGATAAAGCGGAGGCTCCTTCTCTCACTACGCAATATCTTGGGCGTTACGGTTTAAAAACCGCTCAGGATGTTATCGATTTTTTAAAATCGCCTGCAGGGCGGACTGTCCAGGCACTCATTGGCGATCGGTTAATTGAAATTGCTTTATTGGAGAAAAATTTACAGCAAATTCGCCAAGACAGTGAAATTAGAAGACATCGTGCACTGGCTGCTTTGCTTTTGGGCCTGCTGTATAAAAAACAAGCTCGGGCAAAGGAAAGAAGAGCTGAAAATGATAAAGAAACCAAGCGCCTACTGGATCAACAAAGGGAAATCACCCATTCAGCAAACGCTGCTGACGCGGCTCATAGCTACGCAGCCTATGCCCAATCCCTCGCTGTTTTGCAAGAAACCCTGGAACATAAAATAAAAGAGTCAGAAGAACTTGAAGAAGAACTTGAAAGGCTTGAAAAGGAAGAGCATAAGATTGAGCAACGTTATCATAATTTCCAAAATAGTCTCGACAGCCTGGATTTTTTACAAGAATTTTTGGAAGCTCATGGCACCGAAAGACAATATAATGTATTAGAAAAGTTAAGCCAGGAAATTAATAGTCTCCATGCCCATTTGGACAATGAGCAAGAATTTGATAAAGAAACCATACAACTCTTTCAGGAGCGCAAAAATTTTCTGCAAAATCAGCAGCAATTTCTTCTCAATTTTCGTGCAATGTCCCCAGCAATGATGCTTGAGCAAAGAATTGATTCCTTGAATCACACCCTCGAGGAGCAAGCGGAGGAAATTGCAAGATTGCTCTCTGTGAGAGGAGATAGGCAAACGGTAGAGCAGGCCGAAACCGAAGCGATGAATCTCTTACAAAAACATAATGGCTTACACGTTCAGGTTGCCGGTTTGCAGGACATGTTAAGTGTCATAAAGGGAGAGAAACTTCTATTTGACAACGATGGACGAATTGTAACTTCTTTTGCCCAAGCCGCTTTTGTAATGTCACAAAAGCAAGCGAAGGAATACAAAATCCTTTATAAGGATGGTAAGCATTATTTACTAACGCCTAATCAGGATCCAGACCAATTCGATAATCTAAAACGGGAAGAAAAAGAGCAAGCCGAAAAATCTTATAATCGCTTGCGCCCAGATATCTGCAATTTGAAACATTTAATCCATCATAATAAGGCTTTGGAGTTTCATGATCACCAAAAGAAAAAAGATTCGTTGAGCCAGCGCAGTGAACAAATGCAAAGTGAAATTTTGCTAATCAGCACTCAAATGAATCAACTTCAAGATGCACAACAAGCTTTGTCTTTAGTCCTGAAACGTGGCCATACCCCAGGCTCACAACCTGATATTACGCCAAAATCGGCCCCTACGCCCAAGCCTAACTTGCGCAAAATCGTTTCACCTTCTCAAGTGGGTGACTCAATGACGCAAAGTTATAGGCATATTTTGCTCTTAATGAAAATGAACCCAACCCCACAATCTTTGGACAGGTTGCAGAATATGTTTCGCGGTCCCGATGGTCAGGTTCCAACTTCAGTTCAAAATATTTTGGCCAGCATTCGCATAGGGAAGCCCATCCCGCAGCAGACCATGGACAACTTATTGAAAAATATGGACCGATTGGCAGCCAGAAAACCAATTGGGCCAGTGTCATCCAAAGCTTTGCAGGCGCCAGAAGAACATACTGCTCCTAATCCCTTTTCCATTAAACCCAAGATGACTCCCTTTCAATAATACTTGCTAAGCAGCCGCAACTCTTCTAACATGGACAGATATTGCGGCTGGCAGCGAATGATATTATGACCGACAAATTGTTTGACAATCAATCAATCATTATTAGTTTGGATGTTGATGCTTTTTTATTTGACCGACTGAAGCAAATCGCTAAAGCTGGTTTTGCGGCTGTTGAAATTAATAGCAGCGAACAAATGATTTTGAAAAAAGTTTTAAATGACTTTCCTGCCCTGAGAGTAGGCGCAGGCAACATCATCAGCACCCAGCAGCTCGAAGATTGCTATCAGGCTGGAGTCCATTTTGCCTCAAGCCCTGGTTTTCTTCCTGCCATAGCGCAAACTGCTGCCATTTATTCTGTTAATTATTTGCCCGGGATTGCGACGATATCTGAAGCCATGCAAGTTATGGCTCTTGGTTATCACCAAGCACGTCCCTACCCTGCCAATTTAAGTTTCTGCGCTTCATTAAACAAATGTCTTCCCATGCTGAGATTGTTTCCCGCCGAAGTGGAGTGGGAAGAAGCCGAGCATTATTTAAGCTTACCGGCAGTTGCGGCGGTCAGTATACTCAACCCTGAAGGCAAACATTTAGAAGCTTTACCGGGTGGGGTTTTTGCATAAATCAATTAGTAAAAAGAATGCACCCACACAAATGGCACTATCGGCCAGATTAAATACTGGCCAGTGATAATTTTTATAATAGAGATCAATAAAGTCAATCACATGCCCCAAAGCGGCGCGATCGTATAAATTACCAATGGCTCCCCCCAAAATTAAACTGATGGCTAAAGACTGAAGTTTAGCCGATTTAGGTAGTCGAACTAGCCAGAGTGTAAGAACAATACTCATGATAAGGCTAAAACCCGCAAAGACCCAGCGATGCCAGCCACCCGTCCCACTTAAAAAACTAAATGCCGCACCACTGTTGTAAGCCAAAGTAAAATTTAACATGGGCATTAAGGCCTCAGGCTGGTAAGGAATCAAAGTCATAGCCGCCCAATATTTGGTGCATTGATCCAGTACAATAATCAGTACTGCTAATAAAAACCAAGGCCATTTTTTCATGCGTATTGCCTCACCTCGTCGCATCCACTAATGTTAGACACGCAGCGCTGACATAGACCCGGGTGCTCAGGGTTAGTCCCAACGTCTTCACGCCGGTGCCAGCAACGCTCACATTTTTCGTCAGTACTGGCCTGTACTTCTACAGCAATGCCTAACTCCTTATTTGTTATAAGGTTCTCAGGGCTGGCATCCAGAGGTTTGACTGAGGCTTCAGAAGTTATGAGGATGAATCTTAGCTCCTCTCCTAATCTAACCAATAATGGATAGCTCTTGTCATCCGCATAAATAACAACCCTGGCTGCTAAGCCAGAACCAATCAGGCCAGTTTTTCGTTGATTTTCTAAAGCTTTGTTGACTTCATCTCGAATGACTTGTAATTGTTGCCAGAAAATCATATTGACATCATTGATTCTTGGCCATTCAGAATACCAGCGCTCCAAAAAGATCGACTCACCAGTTGTTCCAGGGGTAAATTGCCAAATTTCTTCAGCTGTAAAGGATAAAATTGGCGCTAGCCATCGTGTTAAGGCATGAACAATATGGAACATAGCCGTTTGACAGGAACGTCGCGCCAAACTGTTTTTTGCAGTTGTATATTGACGATCTTTGATGACATCCAGGTAAAAACTACCCATATCAACCGCACAGAAGTTGTGAATTTTTTGATAAATAACATGAAAATTGTAGTTTTTGTACGCTTCAATAATTTCATGTTGCAATTGTTGGGCTCTTTTTATTGCCCAGCAATCCAATTCCACCATTTGATCCACTTCAACACAATGTTCCTCAGGAACAAAATCAAAAAGGTTAGCCAATAAAAAGCGCGCTGTATTTCGTATGCGTCGATAAGCATCCGCATTTCGTTTGATGATTTCTTCCGAAATGCTAACCTCATGGCGGTAATCGGTTGAAGATACCCAAAGGCGTAAAATATCAGCACCATGTTGATTAATAAGTTTATCCAAAGCCACATAATTCCCTTTTGACTTAGATAACTTTTTACCTTCTGCATCCACTGTATAACCATGGGTTAAAACAGTTTTATAAGGAGCAGAGCCGTAAATAGCTACGGCAGTCGTCAAAGAAGAGTTAAACCATCCGCGATGCTGATCTGAACCTTCAAAATAAACATCAGCTGGTAGTCCCAGTTCAGGATCTTGTTTCAGTACGCAATAATGGGAAACACCGGAATCAAACCAGACATCCAAGGTGTCTGTGATTTTTTCATATTGCTCAGCATCCTTAGCTAAAAATTCTTCAATGTCCAAATCAAACCAGGCTTCAATGCCTTTCTCTTCCATTTTTACGGCGATTTTTTCAATCAATTCAACTGTATCTGGATGCAGTTCTCTTGTGGTTTTATGAACAAATAAGGTCATGGGTGTTCCCCAGGCTCTCTGTCTTGATATACACCAATCTGGGCGGGTTTCAACCATGGCGGCAATACGTGCTTTACCCCAATCCGGGATCCAGTCCACTTGATTAATCACTTCTTTTATTGTTTCCCGCAAGCCATTTTTGTCCATGGCGATGAACCATTGGGGAGTGGCTAAGAAAACCATAGGTGTTTTGTGGCGCCAACAGTGGGGGTAGCTGTGTTGAATGTTTTCGAAATGCAACAAAGCTGATCTTTCTTTAAGCGCTTCAATAACCGTATCATTGACCTTAAGGACTGATAGACCTGCAAACAGAGGAACGTCTTCCTGATAACAGCCATTTGGAAGTACAGGATTAATGAGGGGAAGATTATAAGCAATACCAATTTGATAGTCGTCAGGACCGTGTGCAGGAGCAGTATGGACGCAGCCGGTACCTGCATCGGTAGTCACATGCTCCCCCAGCACTATTGGAACTTGGCGTTCATACAAGGGATGTTGCAATAGCATTTGCTCAAACTGAAGCCCCTTGGTACGACCGACAATTTCATAATTGGAGATTCCATAACGGCTGGCAACTGCCTCTAGAAGTTCTGCAACGATCAAATAATAGCGTTTGCCATCATCGATGAGCACATACTCCAAATTCGGGTGAAGGCAAACTGCTTCGTTTCCGGGCAATGACCAGGGGGTTGTTGTCCAAATCGGAACCACGACCGGCTTGACTTCTAAATTGCGATTGATCACGGCTAATAATGCTGCAGGATCAACAGCCATAAAAGAAACATCAATCGCCGGTGAAATTTTATCTTCATAATCTACTTCTGCCTCGGCTAAAGCTGAGCCGCACTCAATGCACCAATGGACAGGTTTGAAGCCTTGTTGCAGATGGCCATTTTCTATTACTTTGCCTAGTGCACGAATGATATTTGCTTCATAGGAATAATCCATGGTGACATAGGGGTGCTCCCAATCACCAAACACTCCCAGTCGCTTGAATTCTTCTCGTTGTATATCAATTTGGCTGGCTGCATATTCCCGGCATTTCGCACGAAATTCGCGGGCACTCACCTTATGGCCAGCTTTGCCGATTTTTTTTTCAACATTAAGCTCAATGGGCAAACCATGGCAGTCCCAGCCAGGTACAAAAGGCGCATCGAAGCCGCTTAAGCATTTCGATTTGTTAATAATGTCTTTCAAAATTTTATTTAGAGCATGTCCGCAGTGTAAGTGACCATTGGCGTAAGGAGGGCCATCGTGAAGGACAAAATGCTCACAACCTTGCCGAGCCTGCCTCATCTTATGATAGATACCTTCGGCTTCCCAATGTGCAAGCATCTGGGGTTCTCTTTGTGCCAGATTGGCTTTCATGGGAAAAGTCGTTTCAGGTAAATTTAAGGTATCTTTATACTCTGCCATCGTTTTACTCTACTAAAAGCATTAAATTAAAATAGGCCAGACTGATTATGGAAATATGCCTTAGCCGCCTTAACGTCCTTATGGATTTGCTCTATTAAAGCATCAACTGAAGTAAATTTCAGCTCATCTCGCAGTTTACTGAGGAAAACAACCTCAAGCATCTCACCATATAAATTATCATCAAAATCAAACAAGTGAACTTCTAATACATTTTTACTGCCATCAACCGTAGGGCGAGTGCCAATATTGGCTACTCCCTTAAGCAATTGCCCGGATTTTTTTATTTCTACGCAAAACACTCCTTTAAGAGGAAGGGACAACCGATGCAAACTAAAATTGGCTGTGGGTATTCCCCATTGCCGGCCTCGTCCATCTCCCTTAATTACGCGTCCGCACAAGCTATAAGGCCTTCCTAACAAAATTGAAGCGCGAGCCAGGTTACCTTGAGCCAAGGATTCGCGAATTTTAGTTGAACTAATCCGCTCTCCTTCAAGGTCAATATTTGAAAATACTTCAACCTGGCAATCCGAGGGTGTCAGTATTTGCTGCAGTAAAGAAGCATCACCCTCTCTTTGCCTGCCAAAACGAAAGTCTTCACCAACCAGTAAATATCTTAGCCGCAATTGTTCAAAAAAATAATGCCTGGCAAAATCTTCTGCTGCCATTAAAGCCAAATCTTTATTGAATTTTAAGCAATAGACATAATCAATATGACAGCTTTTTAAAACTTGCAACTTTTCTCGAAGACTTCCAAGCCTTGCAGGGGCATCACTGCCACGAAAATACTCGCTCGGTTGCGGTTCAAAAAGTATCACCACTGAAGGAAGTTGCATTGAGTCAGCCTGAGCTCTCAGTTTAGCCAATAAGGCTTGATGGCCGAGGTGAACTCCATCAAAATTACCAATGGTTGCAACGCTTCCTCTCAAAAAATCAATATGGGCTCTGCGCAACAGCTTCATGCTTGTTTAGTAAATAAAAAGAAAGATTATACTCAGTTTAGGCTTGAATGCGAAATGAATCGCGAAAATATGCGAAAAGAGCCTTGTGCAGCCTTTACTGTTTGCTAATTATTTAAATTGCAACCATCCCGCTCCAGATGAAATTCAAATGCACATCTATCAATTCTCAGGCAAAAAAAAACTTTTTTAAATTTCTTTTTCGCGTTACTGTTATAGATTGGCATTGAAAATTATGGACTTTTTTGCAAACCAAACCAATAAGGGAGGAAACAATGATAAAAAAAAATCTCATTAGTAGCTTATCAGTATTACTGTTCTGTACAAGCAGTCATGCTTATTACAGCAAAGACAGCAGTATTTACGACAGCAATAATTCCCTGGTTAAAATTGATGGCATTTCATGGTCTGGATTTCAGGATTCCAGAATAGTACAGGGTTTATCTTCAAATCCATTTTATTCCGCAGAAGGGCTTCCAACGTCTTACAGCAGAAGCTACGGCATGCTGGATGCTTTAGTCCATCCATGGGATTATTCAGACAGTGGTGTCGACAGAAGCAATTCAGTATCGTTTAAAACCCTCCGGCTACCCATCCAGCCAGGTGTGCTTTATGATGAGGGAAATCAAGTAGATATGAACCGCTCCCTAGCCAATAAAGCTGATCCCCGTAAAGGAAATGGCGTATTTTGCAAAACTTGGGAAACCAACGGCTCAGCCTGCGCGTCCACCGTTAACCCCAAAGAAGCATTCTGGATCACTCTTCAAGAACTGAAAGCCAATAATGTGAAAGTACTCATCGATTTCCATCACAAATACGGTTACGGCGATGGTTATAGAGATGGTACAGTTTATGATTTAAACCAATATGAAGCCGATGTGAAGCTCTTGGCACAAGAGATAAAGAATCGCAATTTGACCAATGTAATTGGTATTGACGTATTTAATGAACCCCATCAATTATACTGGTTCAGAGATAATGGAAGTCAGCCGGCGTGGATAAAAGTGATTGCCTCAGCCGCCAAAATATTATCCACCTACAACCCGGATTTATTATTGTTTGTAGAGGGCTCTGGTCAAGGTTCTGGAGATCCTGATCAACCCATTATTTGTCCGAAGAGCTCTGACATTGTTCGTAATGATGAAGCTTATTCTGTATCCACTGATCCCGCAAACTGCGTTGGCGACACGCAGCGTGTTGAGTTTAAAGGGAATTGGGGAGAAGATTTCAAACCTTTGCTAACAAAAAATAGTGCCAAATCAGGGGAAGCCCTCTTTGACAAAGCTAATTTCAATCAAAAACTGAAAGATGCAGGTTTAACAGATGCAGCCGTTACCTGGCTGATGGGTGATACCAACGGTGCCAATGCTCACATCGTGTTTTCACCTCATGTGTATCCTCGTGAAGTAGGAACTTGGGAATCTGCTCCTGGAAAACCGAGTGAATTACGCTTTGATTGGACCTGGGGATTTTTGGCCAAAGCCGGATATCCAGTGGTTCTCGGCGAAAGTTCTTGGAAAAGCTCTGAAGGCTTGGCTTTCTTTGAAAATGCGGTAGTTCCCTATCTGCAAAAACATCAAATGCAAAACAATCTCTTCTTCTGGGCAGTAGGTTATCTTGGTGACACCATTAGTTTGATTGATCCAAATTCTGGTGCATTAAATCTCGAAGCAGAAAAAGTTTTACATGATTTGTACAATCAGAATGTTAATGTTGGCAAACTCAATGTCAGCTTCAGTGATCCCGGATTTAATCTTCAAGGAACAGCTAATTTAAAAATACAAGAAAATGGTCAAAGTTATTCTTGTAGCTATCAAGGTTGTTCTATTAATCTAGAAACCGGGTCTTATCATTTAACTGTGGATAATAGTTATCAATTAAATAATGATACGCATGTAAGCTATTTAATAAAAGCCAGCAATACACCCTTGGCATTCAGCGTTCAATCTGGACAAGCCACCGGCTTGAACATCCTTTTAGAAGGGGAACAAGCAGGAGTTCAACCGGCAGCTGCCGTGGATTACAGCTTGAATTTATTGGATGAACAGGGTAAGCCCGTACCCAATAGCGGCATCAGTTCAGCGATTCAATTCACCTCAGGTCTCAACGGGAAGGAAAGCAATTGTGTGGTAACCCAGGGACACTGTACTACTACCATTTATAACCAGAATCTAAACAGTAACACTGGTGAGTTTGCTAATGAAAATTACAGCATCGGTTTACCGTCTCAACTGGATGTAAATGGCAAGAGTTATTATCTGGTTGCCGACACTAGTGATAAAACGATGAGCGTAGGTTCCTCTTCAAGCCAGCTCAATTTGAATGCCTATTACCAAGCCAGCAGTATCCCTAAAGGCAGCTGTTCAGTTAAGTTAACCATGCAAAATCGCTGGGATACCGGGGCCGTGTTCCAAGGCAACATTCAAAACACCAGTGCTGTGCCAATTAAAGATTTTAACTTCAAAATAAGCTTTAATAACTCAGAAGTGATTAATCCTCAAATTGTAAACAGCTGGATTGGCAATAATACCAAAATCACCCAGGAGGCTGGTGTATTTAGTATAGCTGCACAGGTTTGGGATCTTTACAATGGTTTACCTCCCAACCAACAGCAATCCATTGGCTTCCAGATTTCAGGCCAGATTTTAAAAGACATTTCCATCAATGTCTTAGGCTGTGATGCGAAGTAAATTTTAATTGTTCTGCATAAGCTAAATCCTTCATTCCGCAGCTTGCGGAATGAAGGATAGTAATTTGATGTTAATCTCAGTTGCAGTTGGTTTTAAAATTCTCTGGCAATTCGATTTATACTTATTATTAAAGAAGAGTTGCATAAGGAGAATGCAATGAGCCTAATGCTTGAAAGTCCGGTTTTTGCCCATAAGACTTTTATACCGAAAGAATATACCTGCAGTGGTGCGGATTATCCCCCACCGTTGATATGGCATGATCCACCACCGAACACCAAATCATTTGCTCTGATAATGGAAGATCCTGACGCAGTCAGTGGCTTGTGGGTTCATTGGCTTGTATTTAATCTGCCTGCTGATTGCAGGGAATTAAGGGCAGGAATTAATGCAACCGGCCAAGGGGTTTGCGGTAAGAACAGTTGGGGTAAAACCGCTTATGGTGGACCCTGCCCCCCCAGTGGCACTCATCACTATTTCTTTAAGTTGTATGCTCTGGATACGGAATTGACCCTGGATAAAAATGCGACCAAACAAGAACTTGAGAATGCAATGAAAAACCATATTTTGGAAGAGGTCAGTTTGATAGGTCTGTATAGCAAATCTTCTTCCCATTAACGTGTTTAGAGCGTAAAACATTGACTGAATAATAAGGCTTATCCTGAAACAGAATAAGCCTTATGTAATTTCTCTTAGTCATTGTCTCTATTGGAGCGTCTACCGCCCTTTTCTCCTGCTCTGCTAAGACTCTCATGACCACGAGTTTGGGCAGCTTGTTTATGATCAGCAGCTTTCCCCCCCTTTCTTCCGGCTTCACTCAAACTTTCACGTCCACGAGTTTCAGCAGCTTTTTTTCCTCCTTCTGATGTACCGGCCATAGTAACCTCCTTTTCACATCAAAAAACCAAAGAATTAGCCAAGAAAAATGATTCCTTGCTATTTTAAGCTTAAGAATTGGGTTGACGATTGTCAAAGCAGTATGAGCCTATTGTGCCTTTTTTATTTGCAATTAGCACTTTTTTGCAGCGAGGATGGGAAATTAATGTGGCTAATAATTGAGGCTCGCAGCTTAAGATTATTTACGCGTACTTAGAGAGGTCTGCTATGATAGAGCAGGTATTGCCCTAAAAATCGGCTCATCCAATAAACAGTTCAATAACATGGAGAAGAAAAATAATGAAACTCTATTTTAGCAGAGGCGCTTGCTCCTTAGCAGTGCGAATTATTATCAATGAGCTTGGTAAAAACTGTGAGTTTGAGGCTGTTAATTTAAAATCCAAGCAAACCGATGAGGGACAGGATTATCTGAAAATTAACCCAAAGGGCTCAGTTCCAGTTCTTGAATTGGATAATGGTCAAAGACTTACGGAAAACTGCGTGATTTTGCAATTTTTAGCTGACAGCTCACAAGCCCGACATTTACTTCCCGGAACAGGGGATTTTAATCGCTACCGAGTTTTAGAGTGGTTGAATTTTATAACCACAGAGCTCCATAAAAGCTTTGGGGCTATCTTTAATCCCAAAATCCCCCAAGAAATGAAAGACAAAGTTTTTATACCAATTATAAAAACCAAATTAGGATTTGTGGATAAACAGTTAAAACACCGATTCCTTATGGGCAATGACTTTACACTACCTGATGCTTACCTGTTTGTAATACTCTTTTGGTGTGCAAATTTTAAAATTAATATTCAGGAATTTGATCATTTACCCAATTATTTTAAAAATTTACAAGAAAAGGATTGCATTGCAAAATCTCTAAAACAAGAAGGATTAGAAATCGCTTAAATTTTTTGAATTTGGGTTAAATAATCCCCGGATTGCTTCCGGGGAGCTTAAATTCAGTCAACCTTAGGCCGAACAATAAGCACATCACATTCCGCGCCATGCAGAATTGCATTAGCTGTGGAGCCTAACAGCAAAGCCAAACCATGCTTCCCATGACTTCCGGTGACAATTAAATCAATTTTCTTTTCTTTGGCTACGCGCAAAATTTCATTTTTGGTGGATCCAAACTCAATCATGCAATGCGCATTATCTACTCCGAGTTTTCTTGCTAAATTAGCCAGCTCTTTCTCAGCCTGTTCACGTATAGAAACTTCCACCTCAGCAAATCCTGCGAATCCAGGGTAAGCATAGGCAGGAATTGGTTCAACAACGTGAACTAACAGCAAATCAGCATTATTCTCATCAGCAATTTTTTTCGCTTTATGGGCTGCCTTTATACCCACCTCGTCGAAGTCAGTCGCGAATAACACCCTTTTGTACATTTTTTTCTCCTTGGCTACGCTTATTCAAGAATTTCGAAATTAAATTTCTCTTTGTTAGCAGTTTACTATAAAATTCAGCTTTCTTGAATTGAACGAATGATTTAAAACAAGATTTTACAAAGGCATAAGATTAAGAGGTTAAAATTTTTACTTTCTGCTTGTGAAAGTGACTTTTATACTTTCAAATCTTGACCTTTGTTCAAAGCAAGAAATTAAGGGGTGCTTTATCTCTGAAACATTTAATCAGAGTAAGGCTGAGAAATACCCATTGAACCTGTCGGGTAATGCCGTCGAAGGGATGAAACTATGCTTCTTGATGTTTTCGGAGCCCTATTATCATTAGTGGCGACATATTATTTTATTCGCATCAGCAGTAAAGCCTGGACAGCCAGTCTTTTAGCGATAATTCTCAATATGTATTTGTATTGGCAGAAAGGAATTTACGCGGACAGCCTCCTTGAAGGATTTTATTTTTTCAGCACTTGCTATGGCCTTTATCGCTGGGTGCGTGAGGGTAATCAGCAATCCAAAACAGTTGTTTCTCTTAGTCTTAAACAAAATATATTTCTAGTCATGGCAACCAGCCTCATTTTTCTTTTAATTGCCCTGTTTTTAATGGGTTTCACCCAATCTGATGTGGTCATTTTAGATGCGCTAACTACTGTTTTAAGCCTGGTTGCTCAAGGCCTAATGTGTTATAAAATTATTCAAACGTGGCTGCTGTGGCTCATCACTGATTCTCTTTACGCCTACATGTATCTGAAAAAAGACATCCTCTTTCATAGTGGGCTCATGCTTTTGTACACCATCATGGCTATTGTTGGTTATTATTCTTGGAAAAAACAGCAGCTTGATAGTCAAAAACAGACTTTTACCGCAATGGATTACAAAAAGGAGCGTTCCCCTCGAAGAGAGGAGAACAGCCAAAACTGCACTAACCTACATTCGTAAGCCCGGCGGTTGAACGAATCCAGGGTTTAAACTGAGTTAGAAAATGAGGCAGATTTTTAGCTACTGTCTGGGCTTGATCCATACGGGCATATTCACCCAAAGTCAGAATATACCAGCTATTATCCCCCCGTCTAACCATTCGAATGCTGGTGTTGTCCAGATGATGCTGGTTAATAAAACGCTTAAGATCTTCAATCTTTTGGCTGGCAAGGAGTTGTACTGTATAGCCACTCTTTCCTGTTATTTTTTGCTGCGTCGCAGCGTTTAAAGCTACTGCCGAGATTTGCGCGATTGAGGGGCCTTGATGAATGGTTTTCGGCAACTCTCTGCTTGAGATAACTTTCCGTTCCAAGCGACCTTGTGGATTTTCATCGATGCTGCCTCTACGGCTGGGTTTCGGAATCACCACAACTTTATCCATCACTACAAGAGAATTATTGTCTTTGTCCTCTTCATCCAAAATAATATCAACGACTCGCTTCAAAGGAGGCGGCTGAACGGCTTGAATTACTGCTGATAAATTGAAAGGAGGAATATAGCTATCCTCCCGTTTGGCCTCTGTTGTATTTTTTAGGGACAAACCGGGTATTTCACTGCTTAATACAGGATGCCTCTCAATCTGAATTGCAGGAATTGTTGAAGACAACTCTGGCTCACTCATACCGGCTGATTCCTTTTCCGTTAGCACATTTTGCTTTTTAAAAAGGTCCTGATTTTGCCAAACGTACAGCGAAGCCAACATCACCACCGCAAAGCTTGCGGCCACACCAACGTATTTCGGCGCCCTGGTGGATCCCCTACCTAGAGATTTCTGAGGTTCTTGACAAAAATAAGCAGTCATCTCTTTGTTAATGCGGGCAATATTGCCTCCTGTAATCTGATAAAATTGCTCCAACCGCTTATCAGACATACTTTGGTCCAATCGTCTTGGGGCTGGCAGATTACTCAGCAAATAACTTTTGGTTTCGGCTTCCGTCAATGCTCCAGGTTCCAAAGTCTGAATCAAATTAGCCAAGGCGGTGCCCTCCAATTTGTTCAAAGCAGCAACGATAGAAAAATCGGAAACCAGGCAGAGATGAAAATAAGGTTGCTCTTGTTGACTTATCTCCATCAAGATATTTTGTAAAAACTCATCTGACAAATGGTGAGCATCATCGACAACGATGAGGGTATGTGCTTTCCTTTCATTGATTTGTTGCACAAGGCTGCGAGGGGTAGCCATAGTCTCGGTGCGTAAATGAAAAATTCCAGCAAGCTCGTTCAAAAAATTCTCTTGTGAAAACGGCGGTTTTATTTTAATCACATGAGCTTTAATTTGACTGTCCAGCCCCGACATTAACAACTCAATAAAGGTACTTTTACCTCCACCCGTTTCAGCCAATACAGTAATTAAAACATTATTAAAAAGAACTGAATGATTGATAAAGTCAATTTTATTCAACCAGGAGGCGGGTTTAAAAATATCTTTAGCGGGGGGAATGGTTATGGAAAGATTCATTTCCTGAGCCATATTTTGCATTAATTAATCTCCTTCAACCGCAGCCTGCAATACAGAAAACACCAAATCATCTTCAACTTTCTCTTCGATGTAACAATCACCCGGTGCTTTCATTAATATGAAGCGCAATTTTTTATTTTTTATTTTTTTATCCTGAGACATTGCCCTTCGCATTGCCTCCAGACTGACATCCCTAGGAATTCGTCTGGGTAAATGAGCCAGCGACAGCATGTCATTAACAAGCTTCACCATAGCCTCATCCAATAGCCCACAGCGATGAGATAGCAATGCCGCACAATACAAGCCTATAGCCACGGCTTCGCCATGCAACCAACGTTCATAATGAGTGATTGATTCCAAAGCATGAGCAAATGTATGCCCTAAATTCAATAAGGCGCGTTGGCCAAATTGTTCAAACTCATCTTGTTCTACATAATTGGCTTTGATTTGACAACAATCCTTGATAACAGTCACTAAGTGTTCACGTTGTTCTTCGTCTAATCCTGCTTGTAAAACGGCATAAACCTGCTGCAAAAAATCACCACCCGCTAGTAAGGCATATTTGATGACTTCAGCAAAGCCTGCCCGAAATTCCCGCTTGGGCAAAGTTCTTAGGGTATTTAAATCAATAATAACCGCAGCCGGTTGATGAAAGCTGCCAATCATATTTTTACCTTGAGGGTGATTAATGCCAGTTTTCCCACCAATAGAAGCATCCACCTGGGCTAACAACGTTGTTGGAATTTGCAAAAATCTTACTCCCCTTTGGTAGGTAGCCGCAGCAAATCCAGTCATATCACCAATGACACCGCCTCCCAAAGCAATTAAAGTGGTATCACGATGATGTTTATTCGTTATTAATTTATCGTAAATGCTATTTAAACTGTGTTGATTTTTAAATGCTTCACCATCAGGAAGGATGACACAGTCGCATTGCTTACCTGTAAAAGCCGATTTAACCAAATCCAAATACAAGGAAGCCACCTTATCATTGGTTACGATTAGGATTTGCCCACCAGCTAAATACTGATTGAGCAAATTGTCGTCTTTTAGGACATCGTAACCAATAAAAATAGGGTACTCACGTTTGTTCAAATGGACTGTCAGCTGCTGATAAGTATCAAACTTCGCCATATATATATTTGATAATATTGTTGGCAACAGCTTTTACAGTTAATTTATCTGTTTCAAAACTAATATCAGCAAGCTCGTCATAGAATGGCTCACGCTCATCGCGCAATAACTCCAATCGGGTTTCCAAGTCATCCGTTTGTAATAGAGGGCGTTTTGTATCTCGCTTGGTTCTTTCATATTGTTGTTGCAAAGAGGTTTTGAGGTAAATGACGGTTCCTCGACCTGCCAGTGCATTGCGATTTTCTGGAGTCATTACAACCCCCCCGCCTGTAGCTAAAACAATATTTGTTTTTTGCGTTAATTCTTCAATTACTTTTTGCTCACGGCGGCGAAAGCCTTCCTCTCCCTCAATATCAAATATCCAAGAAATATCCGCTCCTGCTCGTTCTTCTATCACTTCATCGGAATCATAGAACTCGAGTTTGAGCTCTTTTGCCAAAGTACGGCCTATTGTGCTTTTACCCGCTCCCATCGGCCCTATTAAAAATATGTTTCGTACTTTAACTATGCTCATTTTTAATCACATACCCCTTCAGCTGAACAAGGAGGAAGCCTCCCTTGTTATTAAACATAGTACACTAGAGAAAGTTTAAACTTATTCTTTTTGCCCTATTTGATTTTGGTCGAAATGCATGTGTTAGCATGACTAACCTCAAGCTAAGCTGTGCCCCCTACAAAATCCAAATACAGCGCAAAAATTAAGCCACATTTCCCTTACTTGATTCCCGGATTTATTTTATTTTACACGCAACAAATCACCTCTTGCCATTCGACCTTGAATTTACTAATCAATACTCAAACTGACGTTGTTCCTCAAGATCTTGTTATATCTTCCTGATTCACTAATTTTACACCTCTTACAACATTTTGCCTTCCGTTATTCGGATGTTTTGGCAAAGAATAGTTTGTTATTATCCTAGGAGTAATGAAAATGAGCAACTCCTCATTTCGAATTGATGCAGCCCGATTTCGAAATAATCCGCCCAGCAAAGGCAGCTCCCCCAAAAAAGGTACGCGATTTATCTCGTTATTTTTATCTTGTTTATAGATTCCACCCAGCACAATGGTCTGACAATTATTTGCTAAGATCTTGGTTTGAATTTCCTTTGTTAAAATTGTCGGCACTCCATTAAACACTTTTGGTGTAGGGATGTCCTGGTTAATTTTCAAATCCATTAAAATTTTAGCGTCAGGTGTAATTTGTGGCGTAACTTTCAAACTGAGTACGGCTTTTTTGAATGACACAGCAGTGGCGCCACTGGAAGTGGATTCCTGGTAAGGAATTTCCTCTCCAGACTCAATTAATGCAGGCTGCTGGTTGGTGGTAATCAGCCGTGGGCTTGAGATTACCTCTCCGCGCCCTTCGCTTTCAAGTGCGGAAAGCTCTAAATCAAGCAAAATACCGTCGCCTAATTTGGCCAGCGCAACCCCAATAGAGACAGGTGAACTGGGGACAGCCAGATTGCCAAAATCAAAATTTAAACGCTCAGCCAGAGAGGAACTTGCTTCAAGATTTTGTCCTTGAGCTCTTAAGGAAGACAATAATCCAGGTTTGGAAATACTAAAATGCAAACCCAAATCCTGCGCAACGTCCTTGGTCACATTGACAATACGCGCCTCAATTAACACTTGTTTCACCGGCACATCGAACTGCTTAATTATTTTTCTAATGGTTGCCAAGCGACTCGCGCTGTCCTGAACCCACAATGTATTTGTTCTGGGATCAGCAATAAGCTGACCTCGCGGAGAAAGGAAAGCCTCCTTTTTATCCTGTAAGATACTGGCAATGTCAGAAACTTTGGCGTAGTTTATGGTAATGAGCTGGGACTTCAAAGGAGCCAAGTTTTTCAGTTCGAGTTTGGATTCCTGAACTTTTTTTTCATAATGGCTGATTTCATCTGTAGGAGCAATAAACAAAACTCTACCCATCAATCTCTTCTCCAGAGATTGCGTTCGTAAAATAATACTCAAAGCATGATCCCAAGCTACATTGTTTAAACTAAGTGTAATTTTGCCCTTTACTGTATCACTGACAACCATATTTATTCCAGCAAATTCAGCCAATACCTGCAAAACAGCGCGAACTTCAATGTCTTGAAAATTTAAAGAAATTCGTTTTTGATGAAACGATTGCTCTAAGGCTTTGGTGTCCGAAGGCGGAGCCGCTGCTGCCGGATTAGCAAAAGCGAATTCATTGGTTATCAGTAGATACAGTCCTAGTATGACGTAAAAACATTGCAGTCTAATCAACTTACGAGTCCCTTATTAGTTGCTAATCTTAGAGAACCACTCTTGAGAATCAAAGCCGCTTTATGAATTTTTATGATTCTACTTTTCTCTCTTCCCAGGTAATCCCCTTTTTTTACGTGTATTAACTTTCCATTTCCGCCTAAGACCAGGGCCCAAGTCGTGGATGTGGTTCGAAGTTGACCTACAAATCTAATCTGTTTCAAAGGCGTTTTGGTTAAAACTTCCGTAGAGGATACAACTGGGTGCTGCTTTGTTTTTATTCTTGTCCCCCAACTAAATGGGGTTCGTATTTCTATGTGAGCAGAATAAAAATAAGGGGGAACAAGGCCCATCCCAGGTAAGACTAAAGATATAGTATTTTTCTTGCTTACATGAGCCCTGCTGTACTTTTCAATAAAGTCACTCTGTGAGGAGTTAGATGTACTCATCATTAAGGACAGAAAAATAAAAGATAATCCTTTGAATACTGTCATCTATTTCAGCCGATAAATTTTTAATGTCAATTTCATTAATAACTCCTGAGATGAGTTAGCAGAAGATGAGCTTGAGATTTCAAAACTCCTAAATTGCATTGCACTTAAAAGACCAGTAAGCCCGCCTAGAAAGCTCGCCATTTCATGATAATGTCCTTTCACGCTCATCTTGATCGTCAATTCGCGATAAAATCCATGGTCTTTTTCTGAGGAAGGAGCAAAGAGGTTGATACTAAGATGCTGGTCTTTGGCTTGCTGGAATAGGGATTCAAGTAGGGAAGGCGACTTGCCTCCACTGGCCAATGGATTCAATGAGCTTGCCAAAATTTTATGGACCAAGCTGATCTCTGCCCTCATTCTATCCAGCTTTACAAGGGATAATCGACTTGTCTTAAGCTGCTGTTTTAAAGCCCCTTCAAATTGCTTTAAATGCCAATAGCTTTCTTTTTGAGGTTTTAGGTAAATTAGATAGCCAAACCCTAGGGTTGATAAAATACCAGCAATAAGGATAATCTTTAAAAATTGGAAAGCCTCAAGGAAACCCGATTTCCATTCAATACATTTCATGCTAGTTTCCTCACCCAATTGCGTCCGCTTTCAGCATCAAGCTTAATTTAAACTGCGCTACATTCTTTCCGTGGAATTCCATTTTTCTCATTTCAAGCAAGCGAGGTTGCGAAAGCCAGTGATTTTTTTCCATTAAACGAATTAAAATTCCTAATTCATGTTGAGACTTTGTTTGGCCTTGTAATAAGATAAGCTGATTTTTTCCAGAGATTTTCTTTAGGCGTACCTGCTGTGGCAGAATGGTGCAAAGCTCTTCCAATAAGTGCACCGCAAGGATGCAATGCCTCCGAAATTGCTTAATTCTTTCAAAAAATCTCATGACAGAAGCGTGCTTTTGATAAACCTCCTGATTTCCCTTGAGCTTAAGCTCGCATTGCTTTATCTCACTTTCTAATTGAGCATTGCGTTTTAGCTGTCGGGTAATTGCAAAGCTGTAATACGATTTAAAAAAGCCAATCAGGCTAATTGAAGACAACAAGGAAAAAACAAGTAGCAGAATAAATCTTGTACGCCGCTCTGCCCTAATTGTGTTCCTCCAAGGCAAAAAGTTTATATCATTCATGTCCCAATGAGCTCCTTAAAGCCAAACCACAAGCCAGACTAAATGAAGGCCATCTAGCCTTTGCTGGTTTGACTGAGCAATCCTCTGAGAATTTCAGTCGCGCAAATGGATTGGCAATACTGACGGAGGTTCCCAGTTTTTCTCGTAAGCGTTCATTAAAAGAGAAAACATCATTCATTTCAGCAATTAAAAAGAAGTGATCTATCGATTTCTTATGAGTCGAAGCAAAAAATTGCTGCATTCGTTTAATCTGTCTTAACAGAAGCTCTTGAGGAAGTTCTTCAGTTTTTGCTTGCGTTGCAGGGATTTGTCTGAAAATTCCGGCAGTATCCTTTGATAAGGTCTTGAGCCATTGTTGAGTGGCAAAGCTTTCTTCATAGCTAAAAATAGTTGTTGCTTTTTCCATGACGTGAAGACTAATAGAAAGATTTTTTATTAAAACAATACCTGTTGTTTTCGATCTAAACTCATTTGGAGAGCTGCCTAGCCAGAGTAGAAGACGTTCAAAGCTGGTCGATTCCATCTCGACTGCTTTGGCTGTTAGACCAAGTTGATTCATAATTTCCAAACGGCTATTGATGTGCTCAGCTCGGCTGGCAAACAACAGCACATCCAAGGCATTATTATGCATAGCGGATTGGCCTTTTATGACAAAATCAAAATTTAGTTCTTGTGCAGGATTGGCAAAAAGCTTAGCGGCTTCAAACAAAATAAATTGTTCGCGCTCCATTTCGGGTACTTTATTGCTTATCTGAATGAGTTTGCAAAGCACTGCCGAGTTAGGCAAAGCAAGTACAGCTAAATTACTTGTTAACCCGATCTTTGCGAGCATTTTGCTAATGCAGCATACAATGGCATTTGCATCTTGAATTTGGTTATCTATGACAGCATGAGGAGGCAAAGCTTCGCTAAGAGCAAAATCAACCTGACATTCCTTCAAGTCCCTTGAAATCTGCACGATTTTCACCTGCAGGGGACCTATATCAATACCCAAAATAGGGCGATTGAAATATTTAAATCGCCTAAACACGTTAATTCCTTATTTGCTGAGTTGGACAATCCATGGCAGACCATTTCCTATGCCGCCAAGGGGATGTAAATATATCCTAAGTTTTTGAAAAAATAAAATATTTATTGCATGAATGGATGGATTAGATTTAAAACTATACTTATTAACTTTTGCGTTGCCCGACTGTCCAACACTTGCACTCCCATTAGGCTTTAAATATAGTGGATTTTGCTGGGAGCATTTTTACCCATCACATAACATCGTTAAAAGGAGTTTTTATGACACGTTTACAAGAAACCATCCAATCCCTTTGTGAAATAATTTTAAGTTATGGGCAAAGTCAACCTGAGCAAGGCTCAAAAGAGTCTTGGCGTAATTTAAATATTGAAGCGTTATTAAAGAATTCAAATAGGGAAATTTTTGAAACATTACAAACCGTAATTAATGACTCTACCCGCAATTATACGGATCGGCAAAATCTAATGGATTATTTTTTGTTCAATTACATGAAATTGAAACCTTTGGTGGACCAACCGAGACCACTGAGTCCTACTGAAATTGAAGGGGTTTCTCAGGATCTTAAAATTTTAATTCAAGTAGCCAGTAATTTATTAAAAACTTCTCATAATAACGAATTGACGATTGTATATGACGGAAAAAGTGAAAAACTCATTGGCTGCACTAGAGGTCTTTTAAAACGTTATACCCTGTCCAATTCAGGGCAACTAATCGAGCGTTTACTTCTGCAACCCTTATCTCTGACCGACTACAGTGAAAAATCTATTACTTCCCTGATTGACAGACTTATTAATGAACACCAGCAACAATTTTCTGAACAAAAAAATGAAGCTTTAAAGCAAGAAAATGAGCTTTTAAAACAGAAAAATGATGCGTTAGCGCAAGAAAATGAAGAAATGATAAAACGGGTTCATCGTCTGGAAGAAGAGGTAAAGTTGCTGAAATATGAGAAACAGGAACTTGAAGAGGAAAAAAAATCAGTTTATGAAAATAAGCCAAAGCAAGAAGAGGAAAAACAATTTCTCCTTGATGAAATTGAAAATCTAATGTCCGCTCTGGCTCGGGCCAAAGAAGAACATGAGCGGCAACTTGCTGAACTACAATCAGAAAGAAACGATCTCAAACAGAAAGTTGTTGAATTGAGATACATGACCACGCCCATTATCAGAGGAACTTTGGGACACAGAGCCACAGTAGGATATCACCCATTTTTTAATGCAGGCCTGGGAGCATTACTGAAAGAAAAATCATTGGATTCAACACCCGAAACCAATTCTGCTAATCATCCGGATTGAATGTTGTCCCCTCAGATATCGAGGGGATTGCACCAATTCCATCAAAACTTAAGTTAAATTCCCTAGAAAGATCGCAATATACCCAAAAATAGCGCTATAATCCCACGAATTATTGATCGATTCTGCATAAAAATCTCATGAGAAAATCGGCATATTTTTGGCGCAAAGGTTTATGGGCTTTATTCAGTCTTTTATTTCTACTTATTGTGGCAGTGAGTTTTCTCTATCTTTATTTGGAAAGTCAACTACCCAATGTGGATTCCCTTAAAACCGTACGCTTGCAAGTCCCGCTGCGAATCTATACTCAGGATGGTTTATTAATTCAGGAGTACGGAGAGAAACGTCGAATTCCACTCAACTATGAAGACATTCCCCCTCTGCTTATCAAAGCAATCCTAGCAACGGAAGATCAACGTTTTTTTGAACATCCTGGAGTGGATATTTTTGGTTTGGGTCGGGCAACTGTCCGCATGCTGCAAACTGGAACAAAATCTCAAGGTGGCAGTACCATAACTATGCAGGTAGCGCGTAATTTCTTTCTAAGCCGCAAAAAAACGTTTCTAAGAAAGTTTAATGAGATTTTACTGGCCATTAAAATCGATCGCGAATTGCCCAAAGAAAAAATCCTTGAACTCTATCTGAATAAAATTTATTTGGGTAATCGAGCCTATGGGGTCGGTGCCGCCGCTGAAGTTTACTACGGGAAGCCACTAAAGGAATTAAATTTGGCAGAATTAGCCATGATCGCAGGTTTACCCCAAGCTCCTTCCACGCAAAATCCCATTGCTAATCCCATGGCAGCCAAAAAACGACGCGACCATGTGCTTCAACGTCTCCTCGAAGAGAATTTCATTACTGAAAAACAATATCAGGAAGCCATAGCCCAACCAATTACCGCGAAATATCATGGCACAAACATTGAGGTACCAGCTCCCTATGTAGCTGAAATGATTCGTCAATCGCTGTTTGATCATTTCGGCCCTAAAGCCTACACAAAAGGATATAAAGTCTACACCACCATAAAAGGTGACCTACAGACTACTGCTAACAAAGTAGTGGTTGATAATCTTCTCGCCTATGACCGTCGGCATGGTTATCGGGGGCCCATTGCCAAAATAACCGGCGTAAACAGCCAGTCTCCGGATGCTTTGCATAAATTGCTGGCGCAATATCCTGCAGTAGATTCACTTGAACCTGCTGTTGTTTTGGCAGTTGGCGATAAAGAAGCAATAGCTGCTAACCGGCAAGGTCGCAACTTTACTATCACTTGGGAAGGAATATCCTGGGCAAGACCCGCTCTTAAAAATGGTTGGACAGGACGAAGCCCGACGAAAGCTCAACAAGTCGTTACTGTGGGCGATATTATTTATGTACGCAACCAAAATAATAAATGGCTGCTGAGTCAAATTCCGCAAGTTGAAGGTGCTTTGGTGGCTTTAAACCCCAACAATGGAGCTTTGGAAGCATTAGTGGGCGGCTTTGATTTTCTAAAAAGCAAATTCAACCGGGCTACACAATCTGAACGACAACCAGGGTCAAGCTTTAAACCCTTTGTCTATGCTGCTGCTTTGAATAAAGGTTACACACTCGCAACCTTAATCAATGACGCGCCGATTGTCGTTGATGATCCAAGCCAGGCTAATTTGTGGCGGCCCCATAATGTGAATCTGACATTTAATGGACCCACCCGCCTTAAAGATGCCTTAATCCACTCAAGAAACTTGGTGTCCATTCGGGTCCTGGATGACATAGGCTTTGATTATGCAATTGACTTTATCTCTCGTTTTGGCTTTCGAAAAGATAAATTGCCTCGGGCTCTTTCTTTAGCTTTAGGAAGCTTATCCGTTAGTCCCATGGAATTAACAGCCGCTTATGCCGTATTTGCAAACGGTGGTTTTCGTATCGAACCCTATTTGATTGATCACATTACGGATAATAATGGCGCCATTTTGCTTCAAGCCAAACCATCCATTGCTTGTGATGACTGTTCAGCGGATAAGGTTGATCCTGCGAGCTTGGCACCTCGAGTTATTTCATCTGATGTTGCTTTTTTAATGACTTCGGCATTAAAGGGGGTCATTCAGCATGGTACCGCTCATGCAGCAAGAATTTTAAATCGACCTGATTTAGCAGGAAAAACAGGAACGACTAACGATCAAGTAGATGCCTGGTTTGCTGGATTTAATCGCGATTTGGTTGTTACCACCTGGATTGGCTTTGACAATCCGCAATCTCTTCATGAATACGCAGCCAACTTGGCATTGCCCATGTGGATAGATTTTATGAAAGTCGCCCTGGTGAATATGCCGCAGAAGGAAATGCCACAACCTGAAAATGTTGTGGCCGTACGCATTGATCCTAAAACTGGCCTCTTGGCTAGAAACAATCAAAGCAATGCCATCACTGAATATTTCCGCAAACAGGAAGTTCCAGGAACAGAACCTTCCTCAGACGATACTGAAACGTCAACAGAGGCAGACACACAAGAAAATCTATTCTGACAGAAACTGGCATAATTTAGTTATGCCAGTTTCCAGAAATGGTTGTCCATGGTCAATTAGCTAGCAAAACTTCGAATGAGGTTGTTGTCAGTTTTGCCTCACCGGACTAGATTAAAACTGCAGACTGTGTTGGGCGAGCCCAACACAGGGTTAACTGGCCAAAGCATCGGTAGCATCGACGTGTTCATAGCCCAAATCACGAGCTACTGCTTCATAAGTAATCATACCTTTATGCACATTAAGACCATTTAATAAGTGGCCATCGCTGAGCAGCGCCAGCTTTACTCCTTTGGTAACCAAACTGATTACAAAGGGTAAAGTAGCATTGTTTAAGGCAAAGGTCGAAGTACGCGGCACAGCACCAGGCATGTTTGCAACGCAATAGTGAACGATATTCTCAACCGTATAGGTAGGGCTTTGATGAGTAGTGGGTCGACTTGTTTCGAAGCAGCCACCCTGATCGATAGCCACATCCACCACCACAGAACCAGGGCGCATGGATTTAAGCATAGGCCGGGTTACTAATTTAGGAGCCGCGGCTCCTGGGACCAGAACGGCGCCAATGACCAAATCAGCCTCTGCAACGCACTGCTCAAGCGATTCAACTGTGGCATATATGGTTGTTAACTTTGATCCGAATTGAAAATCCAGTTCACGTAAACGGGTTAGTGATTTGTCAATTACTGTTACACGTGCCCCCATACCCATTGCCATGCATACAGCATTACTGCCAACAACTCCGCCTCCAATGACCACCACATTGGCAGGCGCAACACCTGGAACACCACCTAAAAGCACCCCACTGCCTCCTTGTGCCATCTCCAGGCAATGAGCACCCGCCTGAATAGACATTCGACCAGCAACTTGTGACATTGGCGTCAGCAAGGGCAAGCCACCATCATTTTGCGTAACGGTTTCATAGGCAATAGCTGTAGCACCTGACTCCTTTAAAAGCCTGGTTTGCTGTGGATCTGGGGCTAAATGCAGATAGGTAAATAGGGTCTGCCCTTCTTTTAAACGTTTGCATTCAATGGGTTGTGGTTCTTTAACTTTAACGATTAGTTCTGCTCGTTCAAATACTTCTTCGGCAGTAGCAACAATTTCTGCTCCGGCGGCGCGATATTGTTCATCAGTGATACCAATGCCCAAACCAGCACCTTGTTCAACGAGCACCTCACTTCCGGCCCTAACAATTTCACGTACACTACCAGGAACTAGACCAACTCGGTTTTCCTGGGATTTAATTTCCTTTGGCACCCCTACAAACATCATTTTTCCTTTAAAAATAGTCTAAATTAATGTCGCCAAGATGTTAATCTTCGCGATATCCAATCTCGTCCGGTTTATCTACAGAACAACACATATTCTTTTTCCAGCACGTTCCACCAGCACTTTACGATTCAGAGTGCCTTAATTTTTGAGTAAGTTCAGGTACAATTTGAAATAAATCACCAACCAGACCGTAGTCTGCTATTTGAAAAATAGGCGCATCCTCATCTTTATTAATCGCCACGATTACTTTTGAATCCTTCATACCGGCCAGATGCTGAACTGCACCTGAAATGCCTATTGCCATGTATAAAGTCGGGGCAACTACTTTTCCGGTTTGCCCTACCTGATAATCATTGGGAACGAAGCCTGCATCAACTGCTGCTCGGGATGCACCTACCGCAGCACCTAAAGCATCAGCCAATTCTTCAATCAATTTAAATTTTTCTGCACTTTGAAGCCCACGGCCACCAGAAACAACAATTTTTGCACTTGCTAAATCTGGGCGCTCTGAGCGACTCAATTCGTGCTTGATGAATCGGCTTGGGTTTTCCTCAACCGTTTTATCCAAACGTTCGATGCAGCAAGGAGCTTGATCATTGTCAACTGCATCAAATGCTGTAGCCCGAATCGTCATAATTTTAATTGAATCCAGCAGCTTTACTGTTTCAATGGCATTTCCTGCATAGATTGGATGCTCAAAAGTGCAATCGTCAACAATGCGAATGACGTCAGACACTTGTGCCACATCCAGCTTTGCTGCCACCCGTGGAAGGATATTTTTTCCGAAAGTGCTTGCGGGAGCAAGAACAGCTTTGAAAGAATTGGCCAGTGAAACAATTAATTTCGACATGTTTTCGGCCATTTGATGAGCTAAAGAAACATTATCTACCAGCCATACAGCATGAACACCAGCTATGCTTGCAGCTTGTTCAGCAACCTTCTGGCACTCGTGTCCACAAACCAATAAAACAAGTTCTTTATCAATTTGCAAAGCCGCAGTTACCAGGTTGCGTGTAACTGGGTTCATGCTGTTATTATCGTGCTCTACAATGACTAAAGTGCTCATTCCTTCTCCTTATGGAAGCACTTTGGCTTCAAATTTTAATTTATTAATCAGCTCGTCAACAGAAGACAGTTTGACCCCAGCACTTCTAGAACTGGGTGCGCTCACTTCAAGCACCTGAATGTGCTCTTTTAAATCTAACCCCAAGCTAGTAAGCTCAATGCTGTCTAAAGGCTTGCGTTTTGCTTTCATGATATTAGGTAAACTGGCATACCGAGGTTCGTTTAGTCTTAAATCACTACTGACAATTGCCGGCATATCCATGGCCAAAGTTTCAAGACCGCCATCAATTTCACGGGTCACTTCAATGGTTTTTCCATTAACGAGCAGTTGGGAAGCAAAGGTGGCCTGGGGCCAGTCAAGAAGCGCAGCCAGCATTTGCGGTGTCTGATTATTATCGCCATCAATGGCTTGTTTACCCATTAACACCAGATCGGGTTTTTCTTGTTCGACCATTTTGTGCAAGATTTTGGCGATATTTAAACTGCAATAGCTTTGCTCGGTTTTGATTAAAATCGCCCTGTCTGCGCCAAGAGCCAAAGCATGTCTTAAGGTTTCCTGACTCGCATCATTACCTATAGTTACAGCAACAACTTCTGTCGCTATGTTTTTTTCTCGCAGGCGCAATGCTTCTTCAACGGCTATCTCATCAAAAGGATTCATTGACATTTTGATGTTTTGGGTTTCGACACCCGTTCGATCGGATTTAACACGAACCTTCACATAGGGATCGATGACTCGCTTCACTGCAACCAGAATTTTCATAGTTCCTCTCTGGAAATATTGTTTAGTCAGCATCTTGCCAGAGATATTGACTAAAGTTCAAGTTTGATTTTCCTTTCCTTTCCCTGCTAAAAATATCTAGCATTCAAATTGAACGCAACCAAGGTCTTCTTTGTTATTGAACTGTGAAACTAATTCAAATTTTGTAAATAATCGTTAAATTCCTGCCCAATTTCTGGATGGATTAAGCCCAATTCCACAGTCGCTTGCAAATAACCTAATTTTGAACCGCAATCATAGCGCTTTCCATGAAATTGATAAGCCTGAACTTTTTGCTGTTTCAATAAACCGCGAATACCATCGGTTAACTGAATTTCTCCTTTTGAATCAGGGACGGTTTGCCTAAGACTGGAAAAAATTTCTGGAGTGAAAATATACCGTCCGACTGCTGCCAAATTAGAAGGAGCCAACTCCCGTTGAGGCTTTTCTATCATTGCAAGTATAGTTGAATAATTGTTGGAAGCATCGACAACACTCACCACGCCATATTGTGGAACATCATGCCAGGGAACTGGCTGAACTGCCAACACGGATAAACCATCTTGCTTGAAGTGTTCAGTCATGGCAGACAAGCAAGGCATCCGGGAATCATCAATTAAATCGTCTGCTAGCAGAACGGCAAACGGGTCATCGCCAATTACATGTTCTGCACAGAGTACAGCATGTCCAAGACCTAAAGGCTGATTTTGGCGCACATAAGTAAACTGAATTCCTGGGGGCGAAACGTTTTTAACCAACTCAAGCAATTTATTTTTACCCTGCTCTTCCAGGCGTTTTTCCAATTCATAGTGATTATCAAAGTGATCCTCAATGGCCCGCTTACTAGAGCTGGTAATAAAAATCATATGGTTAATACCAACCCTAACTGCTTCTTCAACTGCATACTGGATTAAAGGTTTATCCACTATGGGTAACATTTCTTTTGGATTAGCCTTTGTAGCAGGTAAAAAACGTGAACCTATTCCTGCGACGGGAAATACAGCTTTTTTTATAGGCATCCTTTTACTACTCCTAGATTAATTTTGACTCTTAACCAGCGGCCGGCCTACTGAATAGTAGTAAGTCAGTTCTGCTGCGGCCACTGTTTTCAAATCAAAGCAATTACGTCCGTCAATTATCGGCGCTTTACCCAATCTATCTCTTAATGTTTTCAAGTCAAACTGTTTAAAATCAGGCCATTCCGTAGCAATGACCAAAGCATCCAAATTCTCATCAAATACCTCCTCTGCACTCTCACAAAAGACAATTTCGGGATCATTTGTGAATATTTTTTTAGCAACTGGCATTGCTACTGGATCAAAAAGCCTGAGTGTTGCACCAGCCTCTCTTAGTGATTGAATCGCCACGAGGCTGCTCGCCTCCCTTATGTCATCGGTCCCTGGTTTAAAAGACAAACCCCAGATGGCAATTGTCAATCCTTCAAGATGATTATTGAAATGTCCGGCCAATTTTTTAAAAACCCAGTTTTTTTGCTCTCGATTCACCTCATCTATTGCTTCTAACAACTCAGAAGGGAGTTTTTTCGCCTTAGTGACTTGGATAAGAGCCCGTACATCCTTAGGAAAGCAGGATCCACCATAGCCAATACCCGGCTGTAAAAAATGAGGGCCAATCCGGGTATCCAAACTCATTCCTTCACGTACTTCATCAATATTGGCACCAACCGCCTCAGCCAATTGGCTTATGTGGTTAATAAAACTGATTCGGCTAGCCAGCATGGCATTTGCTGCATACTTGCTAAGTTCTGCAGACGTTCGGCCCATACACAAAAGAGGAATACCTTGTTCAACAAGGGGATGATACATGCGTTTCAATGCTTCAAGGGCCCGCCGATCGCCACCAATCACAATGCGATCCGCTTTTAAAAAATCGTTAACGGCCGTTCCTTCACGTAAAAATTCAGGATTTGAAGCCACAGAAATATTGAGTGCTTTGCCTCTCTTTGCCAACTCCTCTTCAACTAAACTTTGAATGGCATCCCCTGTCCCTACGGGCACGGTTGATTTGGTGACGAGAACCCCATCTTTTTGAACATGCTCCGCCACCTGGCGGGCAACAGCAAACACTTGAGATAAATCAGCACTGCCGTCTGGCAGGCTAGGCGTCCCTGTGGCAATGAGATGAATATCGGCTTGCGCAATCGCTTCGGCCAGATTGCTGGTGAAAAAGAGCTGCTCTATTCTGGATTGTTCATGCAACAGTTCAGGAAGATGTTCTTCATAGATAGGACACTCACCCCTTCGTAACATAGAAATTTTTTCTTGATTGATGTCCGCGCAAGTTACTTGATGACCAAGTTTGGCCAGGCAAGCAGCGGACACAAGGCCAACATAGCCTGCTCCATAAATTGAAATCTTCATTTAATTTCCCACAAAGCAAATCTTTGCAATTATCGGCAAAATCATCAAGAATGCAAATAACTTTCGTGGCAAATTACCTTTTTCTTACCTCTTGGGGCTTTCTTTTCTGAACACCCAAATTACCCAGGTTACTTACTTCCCCTTGAAATTCCTGTTAATAGATTCAGCTCTGACCAATGGATAACGTGCGCTCTTGCGCCACTGAAGGTTCAAGCAATAACTTTAAGGTATTTCTTGCATTACTGATTGCCTTGGCTGTATCGCTCCCGTAAACGTTTATCTTCCTATTATCAGCAAGGGTCTGTATTATGCTCCTTGCCTGTTGCAATTTTATATTTTCTTCAAGCCCGCTTTTGTCCACTAGCTGAAGACCCTGCAGCGCCTTTTTGATTGCAGCATTTTTTTTACTGCCTAAACGCCAATCATAAAACCATTGCTTTTCCAAACGGCCTGATTGTTCTTCCAGAATGGCGGCAATTAATTTTAATTGGAATGTTTCAAACCTTAAACCTCCAAACAAATCCTGTGGAGCAAGTGCTAAAGATTTAGCATCTTCGGTCAGCATTTGAGTGGGTTGAGTTTGGCAAGCCAATATTCGATACAAGCCATCGCTCGCATCCACGCTTAGATTAACAGCCCCTTTGGCAACAAATATATTTAATTCCGTCAAGCGGGCCACGAGCGCAGTGACAGCGCTGAAAATCGCTTCACCAAACACGCGCATGGTTTGGCCAATCATTTGTATCCCATTGGAGTGAGAGTGCTCAATCCATCTTCCACCTCTGGTCAGGGTATAAGTGACTGCATACAGTAAAGCCAATTCCTTCAAAAAAAGGCTTAGGCAATATCCTGTGGTTAAATAAGGCATTAATTGGCTAATTTTCTGTGCCCAAATCAAGGAAATTCGGCTATTGAGCTGACTGTTATATTGGTCAGCTGATTTCAACATGGAAAGGACACTATCCAGCAAAGCTCGCTCAGTAAGTGTTTTTGCTAACTTTCTATCTTGCCTCAAGCGGAAAATAAGAGCATCCATTGTTGCTATATGCTCAAGGTGAAATTCAGGAGCCTCTGGGTTTTTTAATTTTGCTTCGCATAATTTTGCTAAATTTAAGCAACTTGACGGATCAAATACATCGGCGCTCAGTATAACTTGTAACCATTTAATTTCAGGTGAAGCAAGAGGGAAGCGATCGGGATGGAGTAGCTTTTCAAGCTCTTTCATATAATATTCGATGCATTTTTCATCCAGTCCATCTTGGGAAAGATATTGGCAAACCAGAGCGATAAAACTGGCTTCAACTTTTTGTCGTTCTGCAAACGTCATCGTTTTTTTTTCTTGGTAGACGAAAAGTTGCGAATCAAAATCGGCATAGGCTGCAATTAATGGCTTGAGTTCCTCTTCAAAATTCATGTTTGCTCCCTGCTATTTGCTTTATTGCTCCTGTTTACAGCTTAAGTTAAGGGTAAAAAAATGCCAATAAGCAATTTTAGGTTTGTTGCGTGACTGAATTGTTTCGAATGGAATCACATTCCGCATGAACGACTCTGGTTTATTCTCGACTTTTTTTGCATAATGACCAGTTCTTCTTCGAACTATTGCCTCAAATGGATGTTCTAACAACAAAAAAGGCTTTTTGGGCTGAGTACCCTTCCTTTACACTCTTTGTAATCTGCCTCAGTTTGCTTTTTATTCGAATCTATTTTCGAGGCGATGTGCTGTTATTAGACGAATCTGAACAAGTCGTTCTTGCTCAACAATTTAAACCAGGGTACTTAGGTCAGCCTCCTCTTTACAGCTGGTTGCAATATTTTTTTTTCCAGTTTTTTGGCAGCAATCTGATTGCGGTTGCCTTGCTGAAATATAGCTTACTGTTTTTGTCATTTTATTGCTTTTTTTTAATTTGCGAAATTCATTGCGAATCTTCATCCATTGCCTTTTATGGCTTGGCTTCCTGGATACTTATTCCATCCATCGGCCTGGATCTCATTAAAGACAATACACATTCCATCACCGTATTACTCATGGTTACTTTGACCTGGTATTGGCTTGTAAAACCTGCTCCTGCAAATAAATTGCTCTGGTATTTGATTTTTGGATTAATAGTAGGGCTGGGCCTCCTATCCAAATTTAATTATCTTCTTTTTCTCATCATTGCCATCTCAGCGGCACTCTCAGTTAAGGAATATCAAACGATCTTATGTAATCGTTATATTATCCTGAGCCTAGTGGTGAGCTTACTAATGTTCAGCCCTTATTTGAATTGGATTTTAAAACACCCTCAAATTGCCTTTTCAAGTGCTTATAAACTCAATCCCCATACCCATGCCTCATGGCAAGGATTTGTGAAATTCGTACAAAATCTGCTGTTGTTTACGCTGCCAGTCTTGGCTTGTCTGTGGGCTTTTTTTCCTCGGGAAAATTACAGACTGCTCAGCACCGCAAAAGATAGACTGCTTAAACGTTATCACTTAATCGCTGTGCCTTTTCTGTCATTGCTTGTTGTCATTGCTAATATTCATGATTTTAAATCCCGTTGGTTGCTGCCTATTTTGTTTCTTTCTCCGTTGCTGTTTCTAAGTCGACTAAAAAACACAGTTTCGGTGAAAAAATCAGGAAAGTTTTTTTTAATATTCTGCCTCTCTGCTGAGTTGGTTTTCCTGGCGATTTTGGTTTTGACTCAACATACGGATCAAAATCGTGAACGAGAAAAGCAATTACGCACCATAATCCAGTTCGTTGGTCAGAATACAAAACAAGACGACTGGATTGTGTCAGATTCATTTTGGTTGCTTGGAAATCTAGCCTCTGCTCTTTCTTTAAAACATCTTTGGCTATTATCCGACGCGAATGATTATTCCTTGCCGAAGGGACGTTGTTTACTGGTTTGGTTGGGAGACAGCATTCCCTTTTGGGTCTCGCAACAGCCAAAACCGCTTGTTCAATTTATTTCGGATCCCGAGAAGAAAATGGCCATAGCAGGACATACTTATTTAGTGTTTTAACTTGACCTGTGGTATTAAAAGGTATTTGTCAGATTCAGCCAAGCTCCACTGCAGACGACCAATCCCATTCACATCCTTGTGCAAACTAACGGGAAAATGGCCAATTAAACCAAAATGATGGTATTCTTAATTAAACTGCACGACTGCTTTAAAGAACAATAAGAGCTGGGCAGGAAATTAATAGCCCAATTAAATTAAATTCCCTTTTGACTCATGCGATCTATCCTGGCCATACGAGAAGCCCTCTCCCTCTGAATGAGATATAAGTTTCTACCATAGATGAACACACCTGTGGATTGCCCAAGAATAAATACAGGGTCTTGTTTATAAATAGAATAAACCAACAAAGTCACGCCACCCAAAAGACTTAGGTACCAGAATGCGACAGGAATAATACTTTTTTTCTCTTTCTCACTGACGAGCCATTGGACAATAAAACGGGCGGAAAAAATTCCTTGTCCAATTAAACCAAGAGCCAACCAGTACATTTCAGTTTTCATGAGTGGATACCTCCGGCGCACAGGGTCGTTTTAGCAGCCAGCGAACACCTATGAGATCATGAATGCCTACAAACAATCGATTCATCACACCATACTTTGAAACACCATGCCATCTCGGACGATGATTGACTGGCACATTTACCAGTTTAAAACCAGCCCGAATAAAAAGAGCGGGCAAAAACCGATGCAAATGATTGAAATGGGGAAGTGCTAAGAAGGCTTCCCTTGGAAAGAGTTTTAAACTGCATCCGGTATCGGGGCAATCATCGTCTAAAAGCCGCTTTCTAATGCCATTACCAACGCGTGATGAAATCCTCCTTAAGCCGTTGTCATCTCTTTTCTTTCGATTTCCGAGCACAACAGTCTTTGCATCTTTTAGATGTTTAAACAAAAGAGGAATGTCGTTAGGATCATTCTGCCCATCGCCATCGAGGGTAACAAGCATGGGATATTGTGCCGCTCTGGCTCCACTGACAAGGCCGGCACTTTGACCATAATTTCTTTTGTGATAAACAACCTTTAGATTATCGAATTGCTGAGAAAGTGCTCTTAAGCGGTCTGAAGTACCATCTGTGCTTCCATCATCAACAAAGATTACTTCATAAATAAATTGTTCCTTCGGCAAAGCCGCAACAATTTCCTGATATAAACTCTCCACGTTATCTACTTCATTGTAAACAGGAATGATGATTGAAAGCTCATTAGGGGTCATTATTGGTATTACTCTTCTAAAGTAAACATGAAAGCGGGCATTATACTGCATGTCCCCAGGCCGGTGCTAGCCAGGATTTTCGGCGTAAAAAGCAGAGTAAAATGCCTATTTCAAGCAAGCTTAAATAACTAGCCGCCAAAACGTCGCTCAAATAATGATGGTTTAACAATACGCGAGAAAGAGCCACCGTAATTCCTGCTATTAAGAAAGCATAGGTATAGCGCGGAAAGAGGATTATCAACCCAAACGCCAGACTCATGATGGTTGTTGTATGTCCAGAAGGAAATGACCAAAACGGCACATGCAATTGTAAGCCGAAAAAGCCATACACGTCGTAATGCAGCCACAAATTGGGTCGTGCTCGTCCGAAAAGGACTTTTAAAAAACCGCAAATCACCCCAGGAATAGCCACGCAGATAAATAAAAACATCGTGCGCGCAGCCCATTCCTGGTTTTTAACAATGTATCGAAAAATTAATGTCAACAACGCTAAGGCGGGCAGGTAAACGATGCCTAAGCCTAAGCGGGTAATTGAATTAATTAAGGGAAAGTGGAGTCTTAGATCCAGATGGTAAAAATATTCAGCAATCGGGCGGTCAAGATATAAAAAAGAAAATGCAATTAAACCGACATAGCTTAACATGAACCAAGGTTTTGTCATTATCGCTAAAAAGCGATCAAATGGTGGCATTCTTATCTCCTCGTTGTCGTGGTTCTACCAGATAAAGTTCAACCCATTTACCTTTTGTGTAATTGAAGCCCTGACTTTGTGCTCTGATCGTTAATGGAAGGCCCCCTTGCAGCCATTCATTAAAGATAGCACGATCAATAAGGGCCAACCGCTGTGGCGCCCTTTTTAGCTCTTGCACTGCTGAAGATTCATCCATAAATTTTACAAGTTTGGTGTTTAAATTAAACACCAGGCTTGGCTCTGAGTAACCGACCACCAGCAAAGGCTCGCTTGCTGAAATTCGATTTTGATTAATGAGCTGCGCGACATTTTGGGATAACCACAAGGGTTCAAGAGGAGGAATGATTTTAGTAAATATAAGTGGGTAAGCACTAAGAGCAGTCAACAATATCACGAGGCTGGCGCGGCGGTAGGCTCCATGCCAGGCAAAGTAAATAGCTAGGACCGTCATGGATGCGATTAAAACAAAAAATATAATGCTGATCCAAGGTATTTGCTGGGTCACCAGATAAGGCAATATCGCCACTGCAAATGCAAAGCCAATCGACAATAAGCCCCACATAATTTGTAAACCATGCAGCCATTTTCCTGGCGAATGTTCCCTGTCTTTTTGACTATTGATAGCCAGAGCACAAATTAAAGCGATGGCTGGAAAAGTAGGCAAAACGTATTGTGGCAATTTGGTCGGCATGATTTCGAAAAAAAACCAGGTCGGGATTATCCAGGCCAATAAAAATTTAATTATCTTCTGATGGCGGTTAAGCACCGTATAAACCCCTCCTTGCCATAAAAACAAAGAAGCAGGCCAGAAGGTCAAAGGTAGAATGGCTAAGTGAAACAAAGGTGGCTTGCCGTGGGATTCGTGCCCGCCTTGTAACTTAGGCAATAAATCTTTGTGGAGCATTTGCATGAGATAGTTGCTGTTTTCTGCTGCATTCAACATCCCTAACCAGGCCAGGGTGCTAACCATGAAAAATGCAAGGCCACGATAGAGCCGCAGTTCTTTTAACCAATCCACGCGTTTTTCAATCAGACAAAGGCTAATGACGGTCAATATTCCGACAAGGGGGGTAACACCTTTTAAAACCATGCCGTAAGTCATGGCAAACCAAAAGCAAAAAGCCCATCCCCAATGAACAGGCTCTCTTCTCAGCCCTTTCTCATAAATTTGCCAAAGCGCGCCTTGCATTAACAAGACAGCGGATAGCAAAGAAGCATCAATAACCGCAATATGGGCTTCAACAATCAACAACAATGACGTGGCACATAATGCGGACGCTAAAAATGCTGTATTCGAATTGACAAACTGACGAGAAAAAAAATACAGCAGGAGAATCGAAAATAAAGCGCCTAAGGTAGAAGGAATACGGTAAGGCCAAATTTCATTCGCATCGGCATTGCTAAATAAACCCACACTGGCAGCTTGCAACCAGTTAATGCCAGGAGGTTTTTGAAAGCGGGTATTTTCCTGGAACCGAACCTGGAAATAATTCCCCGTTTGCAGCATCTGTCTGCTTGCTTGGGCAAAATGGGCTTCATCCCTATCGGTAACCGGCATGGCGGTAATGCCAGGAAGAAGCAGAAGCAAAGAAAAGCAAACGAGTATTAGGGTATGCTGTAGCTTGGACAAAATTTTAACCCAAAAATTCAAATGGAGAATCATATAAGAAGCTGCAATAGAATGCTATACAAAGCATCCCTACTGCTGGCAATTTTTTGAATAACTTGAGATGACCAGTTACTATCGCTAAAATGACCTATTTATTCGCTAGTATCTTGCCATGCTCGAGCTCTCTACTGTCCAACAGATAACCATTTGGTTGATTCCTGTACTTTTTGCAATTACTTTGCATGAAGCGGCTCACGGCTGGGTTGCCTATAGGTTAGGAGATACCACGGCTAAAATGATGGGACGACTAAGTTTTAACCCGCTCCGCCATATTGATTTGTTTGGAACGGTAATTGTCCCAATAGTTATTCTAATTCTCAGCCAGTTTAATTTTGTATTTGGCTGGGCAAAACCCGTTCCAATTAATCCGTCTCAATTTAGGAATCCGCGTCGGGATGTGGCTTTAGCTACTGCTGCAGGGCCATTATCCAACTTGCTTATGGCTTTGATGTGGGCTGGACTTTTCAAGTTGGGATTAATGCTCAATCCACAATCTTCAAATGCTGCTTTATTTCTGGTTCTATCCTCGCGAGCGGGTATTATCATTAATTTACTCCTCGCTTGGCTCAATTTAATTCCTATTCCCCCTTTGGATGGCAGTCGTATTCTGGGCAGTCTTTTGCCAGCAAACGTTGCTGTAAAATATGAGAAAATCGAACCATTTGGATTTATTATTCTACTGTTGCTGATGTTTACTGGTATTTTAGGATTTATAATCAATCCCCCCATACAATGGTCGCTGCAAGTTTTACGCGGTTTATTTAATTTATGAATATCTTAGCCGATGCGACTTTACCGGGATTAACCGCTGCCTTTCCAAAGCCTTTTAAGCTTAGTCTTTACCATCATGCGAAAGAAATCCCTGCCCTACTGCCTCAACAAAATATTTTGCTCTGCCGAGCCAACCTAAAAGTTGATCGCGATTTATTGCTAAATTCCAGCTTAAGCTATGTGGCTACAGCCAGCAGCGGAACTGATCACATTGATGAAGACTTCCTAAAAACTCAAAACATTTATCTCATTGATGCCAAGGGATGTAATGCTCCTGCCGTTGCCGATTACATTATTGCCCAATTGGCCTATCTAAAAAAAAACACCCTGCTGCAAGGCAATAAAGCCGCCGTCATTGGAGCAGGTCAGGTGGGTTCTAAAGTCGCGCAAAGATTGAAGGCTGCAGGTATGTCAGTCATCCAATTTGACCCACCCAAAGAATTGCGGGATAAAAGCTTTCAAAGTTGTTTATTGGCAGAGGTACAGCATTGTGATTTGATAAGCATCCACGCAAATTTGAATGCTTTACCGCCTTACCCTAGTCGAAATCTAATTAACAAAAACGTACTGAAACGTTTAAAAGACGGTGCAATCATCCTCAATGCCTCTCGTGGCGGCATCGTTAACGAGGATGATTTATTGGAGGCAAAGCCTTCACTTATTTATTGCACGGATGTTTATCAAAACGAACCCTCCATTAGTGCCAATATAGTCCGTTTTGCAACCCTATGCACGCCTCACATTGCTGGCCACAGCATTGAGGCAAAGGATAGCTCTGTAAAAGCAGTAAGCGAAAAATTACACAAGGCCCTTGGTCTTCTCTCCCCCCCTTCACTCCCCGCTACTATAACAAAACCTGTTGATTTCCCAGCTAGAACCGACTGGGAAGATTGCGTTCTCTCCCTGTACAACCCCATTTATGAAACTGAGGTTTTAAAAAATGCAAAGGATTTGGAATCCACTTTCCTAACTCTGCGTAAGGCCCACCAAAATCGTCATGATTTTGCAATGTATGCCCAATCCTCAGGATCAGATAGGCACTTGGCCGCAATCTTCGGTGCTGACGTCTAAAGTATCCAAATTAGAAATTAAATTTACATCTGAATGTTTTGGCCGGCTGATTCGGATAACCCATTCCCAAACCATCTATTCTTGTACTGTAATTTAGAACTAAGATATGGAGGGCCACTGAAATCATAGTTATTCATTCCTTAAAAGGAGAATTGGGATGGAAAATCAAAATAAAAAATTGCACATGGGCTGGTGTCGATTCTTTGCGATGATAATCACCTCAACCTTCATCATGTTTTTCTTGATGTACCAATTAGTCTACTCATTCAATGACGCCATGTTTAGCATCAATCGATTTCTTGCGTCATTGGTCATGGGGTGTGTGATGACCATTGTAATGCTCGGATTTATGTGGTCGATGTATAAGGGAAATCTAACTAAAATAATTATTCTCATCTTGGCTGTTCTTGCTTTTATTTTGCTATTAGTTTTAAACAGGAATCAGACGTTCATAACCGATGTTTCTTTCATGAAATCAATGATTCCTCATCACTCCATTGCCGTAAATAATGCAAGTAAAGCGAATATTGTGGATCCACGTGTCCGCAAATTAGCGGATGGCATAATAGAAGCTCAGGTTCGTGAAATTGCAGAAATGAACATGTTAATTAATGACATTCAGCAAAATGGCACTCGAGGAACTGTAATATTAGCACCCCGTGCCGCTGAAGTGACTCCCGAAATGAAAGCTCAAATCAAAGAAGCGGTTCAATAAATTCAATGAAAATAGCTGATTTAGTCTTATTTTAAATATGTTCGGCTATAACTTATTTCTGAAAGTTTTTTTGAATGATTTATGCAAATGGGAATAATTAAACATAATGAACTAAACTTAAAATGCGCTTACATTTATAGAGACAATCATGAAAAAATCATCCAAACATTCAGAAGAGAAATCAATGAAAGAAATACACGGAAAAGATTTAAAGAATGTCGTTGGTGGAAAGCGCCAAAAAACCTCAGGAGACGACGGCTACGGCTTTGCCATTCGGGCCGATAAAGACAAAACCACGGATAAAAGAAGTGGCAAATAGATTTATATAGGTCACTTAATGTAAATTTTGTATCATGAATTCCGCAGTAAAATTCCAGGTATAAGCAATAAGATTGTGAAAGAATGCTTTGCTTACTTTGTGTTAAATTTTTTCCCGTGCGAATGAAAATTCAATACATAATTTTAGGTTTTCATAGATGACTGTGATTTTCACCAAATGAATGACGTAATAAATCATCAGTTATTTATTTGCATTTGTTCTTTGACATTATACATTTTGTAACCGCCTATTTTCGGCAATGTGACCTCCTCGTAGAACATTCACTCAAAACCGATTAAAACTTCAAAATGGTTCTGTCACGCGCTGGTTCGATTTCAAATTTGTCGCTTGCATCCATTTATTGTCCTTATGAGTGACAGTCACTTAATAAAAACTTAATAGTACATTGCTAATATATATCATGATGTAACTAAAAGAGACATATTATGAAGCTCAAAGAATTGGTCGGAAGATACATGCATTCTTCTTATGATAAGTCGGAAGCTATTGTTTACATTTCAAGCAAAAAAATAGACTCCGAAATTCCTGAACAAATCCTTGCTTTCATAAAAAAATTTAACGGCAATGAATTGATAGAAGAGCAAGATTTCCTTACTTTCTCAAATGAGTTGTCCACTCTCAATGCAGAAGTGAAAAACTGCATAATTCATCTACTTTATGACATAAGTTTTAATAAATACAAAGAGAATGAAGAAGAAATTGAAAGTTCAGTTAGCAATATAGAACGTAATATAAAAGAAGGTAGAGAGATATCTAAAAGCGGAGGAAAGGATGCTTTAAGATACATTGGATTATTAAATTGCTATCAACTCTTTGCTCATCACCTTTCTGTTAATGAGGGCTGTCATTATTTCTCATATCCAGGGATTACCCCTTATATGCAACAACTAATTTCCCATGAGATACCCTTTGCTATTAATGCACTAAGATTAGTTGGCAAGTTACCCACGACGGATAATTTCAATGGAGTCGATTTAAGTAAGCCTTTTTATCCTTTACATTTGAACGTTGTTAAAAATAAAAAAGTCTCAATAAGAAAAGGAATTAAAGAGAGCGATGATTATTTCCCTTACAAGATGGTAAGTAAATTAGCTAAGGGAGATACCGGTGACAATACCTTCGTAGCTACCAATGGTAAGAAGATACTGTTTGTACGTGGAGTAGAACGTTACTCTCCGAATGCTATTCTGGCCTCCAAAATTGCCACTTTAATAAGTGCTGATCATTTCTCTTCAGAACGCTTATTAGATAACCGCTTAGTTGGTTCGCGCGCAATCCCTGGCTATGCTGTCTCTGTAGCTGATCACCGTACTCGTAACAGTAGAAAACAATACATTGAAGTAGAAAAGAGAATATTTCCTGGTTCAGGTATTATTGATGAAGTAACCAACTTTGTTGGTGAATCTGATGCAAATATTGAAAATTTTGGGTTTTCTTCCAGAGATGTTTATCAAAGTCATCTAACTAAAATTGATTTCGACCATTGTAATGTTACTTCAGAAATTACCAAAAAGGATTATGAAAGCAATATATTAACCCGCCCTTATGGGGGAATATACCACAACGCCCCTCATATACAGGACGATCCGGCTTATATAAAAGAGAAGTTATTTGCTCGACTAAAATTGGCTATGCTTCCCAAAGCATTACTCAGTTCCCTTGCCAGCAAAGCGTTTGCACCTGAGGATGATCGAAAGAGGGATAAAGCGATTGAGGAATGTACCAGTAGAAGCAATATTGCCTTAGAATTATTCTTTGAGCATCCCCAGGTCGATTACTTCCTACACGAAGATCCAAGGATTCTCAATCAATGCTACCAGCAAATTGCACGATATATCTCAACTCATTTTGACGATGAGGATCAAGAATTATTACAGCGTGCTCTAAGAGAGAGAGTCGAGGGTATACAGAGAGAGATTGATAAAAAAATAGGTATAGAGTTATCACTTGCTGATTATAAACCGGAAATTGTTGAGATAGTCTCTTTAGAAGAACATCTGCTAGTCGAACAGTATGATGAACCTAGTGTATCAGTAGAGCAGAAAAATAATAAAACCATACCTGAAACGCCAGTATCTGAAAGTACATGGTTGTCGCGTAATTGGCTGAAGTTGTTGGGTATCACCTTGCTCAGCTTAATAGGTATTGGGGTTGGACTAGCATTAACCGCTACGGGTGTTTTAGCACCTTTGGGTGTTGGAGTGGTTGGGCTTACAGTAGGAGCTGCGGTTGGTTTTGCGACAGGCCTAGCAGTCGGCGGGGCTACTTTCGGTGTTAAAATAGCCTACGATGAACAACAATATCGGACATCCCATCCGGTTAACGAGCCCAATTTGGAAGATGCTCTAAGACCTTCGTCAAGTGTTGAAAACTTAATTGAACAAGTAGAAGTTACCCGTCAACGACTTGATAAAGGAATAGCTAGTGCGGAGAATGAGCTTGTAAGGGTTTATATAAAACCAAAAGTTCAAATTCAGCAGGAACGCGAACATATTTTATCAAGTAACTTTGAAAATAGAGGAAATTAAATGGGTGATCTAAAATTCTTTAAGGATTTTAAGCAGAAGTTTGAATCACTTGAAAAACAAGTGGTCGTTGCTGAGGATCTTGCTCAGGTTCGACAAATTAGCGTGCAATTAGCTACTGAGCTGGAGAAATATAAGCAAGCAATAAACAATTGTTTTGATTCATTGTGGGACAAACGGAATAAACATAATCAACTACTGGCAGATAGCATGAATTCCCAGCCTTTAGAGCCGGAACAATATAAGCAAATTGCTAGTCAACTTAAACAACTTGATTGTGATATTAAGGCTTTAACCGACTTTATTAAACAAGTTAATCCTGAGGTGACCATTGCACATTATGAGGAGAGACTAAACGCGATTAATGAGCAAATTAGTTCTCTTGAGCAATCAGCATCGTTTAGAAGATAAATCATCCGCTTCAGGGATGAAAAACATTGCGGTAATATTTAAATGATTGTTTCAGCTCTCTATTTATAATCACAAGCAATAAGGAGAGCTGTACGCGTCGAGAAATAATGATGTAGCAATCTGACAGCACGAGATGGGAAAGCAGCTGATTAACCTGAAATTACCAAAGAGCGATAGACCTATTAAATGAATCGCTGGATAAACAAAACATTTCTCTTTATTGTTCCTGGAATGAGCTACAATGCTATTTTGAACATAGCGATCTTGTTGGGCCGGAAGCATCTCCTGCCAAAATAAACCAGGTGATCGATAGATTATTGCCGACTATCACTCAATGGTGCACCGTAGTTAATGCGAAATATCTGAAGGTCAAGTCCTACTTGAAAAGCATTGATAAAAGCTAAGTATTAAATATACTTTGAAGTGCTAAAGGTTCTGCAATGATGGCTTCCTTTTCAGCACGAGATAATTTTTTAATATATCGTTCTATCCTCATAGCCTTTGTTTTACCCTCAGAAATTTCCCACATTTGAGAAATTTTAATTGGTTTAAAACTACGCGTATATTTACACCTACTACTTCCATCAACATGGGACTTAAACCGCTTTTCTAAGTTATTCGTTATCCCAGTGTAGTAAGTGTTATTTTCGCAAAGCAAAATATAAACCCAGTAACATGTAGAGCCCATTTTTACATCCCTTTCTGTGTGGCTGCCACTATAGACAGCTTCTAAATGCCGAGTGATGGGTAATCTTCAATAAAGGAGAGCCATTTGACTCCTATCATCCTGTAGAATAAAGTTACGGGTGGTCTTAGAGTCCATCTGCCAACCCCTTTCCCACATAATATTTTAACTATTGTTTGCACCAGCAATGCAAACGGCTTGAACAAAATATTATTTTGCTGTTTCCAGATCAAGTTTCGAACCTTTCCCCACATTGCGCGAATAAGTATCCATTAGCATAAGTTGAAGTAAAATTATGAACATTAAAGAACTTGCAAGCTATTTATTGGGATGCATTAAGGAACAACATGAAAGACTGACATAGTATATTACTCTCGCCCCAGCAGTTTCCTTATTATTTCCTGGTCGGAAAAATGATGCTGCTCACCGCCTATGATTTGATAATTTTCATGCCCCTTCCCTGCGACTAATAGGATGTCGTCTGCCTCGGCAAGCTCAATTGCTTTTGCAATCGCTTCTTCACGGTCTGCGATTTTAAATCGGTTTGAATCCAAAGGCATCCCCGCATCAATCTCTTCAATAATGGACATTGGATCTTCCGTCCTAGGGTTGTCGCTGGTCATAATGGCTAAATCGGCATACTCGGCAGCAATTTTCCCCATCATAGGCCGTTTGGTTTTATCTCGATCACCGCCACAACCAAAAACAACGAAAATGCGTCCTTTCTTGATCTTTTGCAAGGTAGCCAAAGCATTTTCCAAAGCATCCGGGGTGTGTGCGTAATCCACAATGATGCAAGGATCATGAGAAACAATTTCCATACGTCCCGGGGCTGCCTGTAATTTTCCTATGGTTGCAGTAACTTGCTCAATAGGGTAGCCATAAGCGAGAAGGCTTGAAAAAACGGCGAGGGAATTATAAATATTAAAAAATCCCAGGGCATTGATTCGCAAGTGAACCTTGCCCCAAGGGGACTGAACTTCACAAGAGCTGCCTTTTAAGTCCATTTTCCAATCTAAAACACGGACATCAGCATCTGCCTTTATGCCGTATCTGATAATTTTACAGGAGGAATTGGTGGCTTCCACCATAACTGAGCTG